>JAOUIL010000016.1 GCA_029883975.1 Betaproteobacteria bacterium | reverse complement strand
CCGCCCGTTCGCGCGGCCGGTGCCCGACCGGCGCGTGGTGATGGCCTGGCGCAAGAGCTTTCCGCGGCCGCAGGCGATCGAGGCGTTGCGCCAGGCGATACTCGAGTGCGACCTGCCGCAGGTGACCAAGATTCATTAGGCGGTTGGCAGGCGACGGGGCGGGCCGTGGCACGGGTCTGGCGTTTCAAGGAATCTCGCCTTTTTCCGGCCGGGTGAATCTTCCGGCCGGAAAAAGGCGAGACCGCTTTGTACTGCGTGCGCGGCGCGTTACCGCTGCCCCGGTCGCCTGCATGAGGATACGTCGGCCATCGCCCTCGGCAATTTCATGCGGAACTGTGCCGCCGCATCGTGTTACGCCGCGATAAACTCCCGCCCCATGAGATCGTCCGCGCCGCGCAGCCCCACCGCCATCCTCGTCGCCTGTTGCGTGATCCTGTGCATCGGCTTCGGCGTACGCTCGGGCTTCGGCCTCTTTCTGCAGCCGATGAGCCTGGACAACGGCTGGGGACGCGAGACGTTTTCCTTCGCCATGGCGATCCAGAACCTGCTGTGGGGCGTGTTCGGCCCGTTCGCCGGCGGCATCGCCGACCGCTACGGCGCAGGCAGGGTCGTGGTGCTCTGCGGTATCGCGTACGTGCTCGGGCTGGTGGTCATGGCCTTCACCGATACGCCGCTCGCCCTGCACGTGGGCTCGGGCTTTCTCATCGGCCTGGCGCTCTCAGGCAGCACCTTCGCCGTGCTGCTCGCCGTGATCGGCCGCGTCACGCCGCCGGAGAAGCGCAGCACGGCGCTCGGCATCGCGACCGCCGCGGGCTCCTTCGGCCAGTTCGCCATCCTGCCGATCACACAGTTGCTCATCTCGAGCTTCGACTGGCGCAGCGCGCTGCTCGGCCTGGCGCTGATCGCGGCGCTCATCGTGCCGCTCGCGTTCTTCGCGCGCGGCAAGGGCGCGCCGCACGCCGGCCCGCAGCAATCTTTCGGCGGCGCGCTGCACGAGGCGGCGCGCGAGAAGGGCTTCCATCTGCTGTTCTGGGGCTATTTCGTGTGCGGCTTCCACATTTCGATGCTGACCGTGCACCTGCCGTCCTACGTCACCGACAACGGCCTCAAGCCCGAGCACGGAATGACCGCGCTCGCGCTCATCGGCCTGTGCAACATGATCGGCTCGTTCACCTCCGGCTGGCTGGGCGGCCGCTTCAGCAAGAAGTACCTGCTGTCCGGCATCTACTCGCTGCGCGCGGTGGCGATCCTCGTGCTGATCTCGTTTCCGCTAAGTCCGCTGACGTTGTACGGGTTCGCCGTGGTCATCGGCTTCCTCTGGCTGTCCACCGTGCCGCTCACCAACGGCCTCGTGGCGCAGATCTTCGGCCTGCGCTACGCGGGCATGCTGGCGGGCATCGTGTTCTTCGGCCACCAGATCGGCAGCTTCGTCGGCGTGTGGCTCGCCGGGTGGCTGTACGACCAGACCGGGAGCTACAACGGCGCGCTCGTCATCTCCATCGGCCTGGGCGTGTTCGCCGCGCTGGTCAACCTGCCGGTCAACGAAAAGCCGCTGGCGGAAAGAAGGCCCGCGGCGGCGGCGGCGTGAACGCCTGGAAGTGGGCGGGGCTGGCGGCGCTCGCGCTGGCGAGCGGGGTGATCTTCACCTGGTACCTGCGGCCCGACATGGTGGTGTCGGCGGGCAACGCCTTCCTCGCGCTCTGCGGGTTCAAGTAGCGCGTCGCCGGAGCGCGACAAAGTGCCCTTGCGCCCGCCGGCCAGAAGCGCTCATCATCTGCGCATGAGAACACTTCGAACAGTGCTCCTTTGTGCCGCTGCGGCAGCGCTGGCGTCGCCTGCGCTCGCGCAGGACGTGCGCGTCACCATCTCCGGCGAGGTCGCGCCGGGCGTGTACGGGCGCGTGGACATCGGCACGCGGCCGCCGCCGCCTCTGGTGCGGCCCGACGCAGTGCTGATCGTCAGGCAGGCCAGGCCGCCGGCGCCGATCTACATGCACGTGCCGCCGGGACACGCGAAGAACTGGCGCAAGCATTGCTCGCGCTACAACGCGTGCAACGTGCCGGTTTACTTCGTCAAGTCGGCGGAGTACGAGCCCGGTTACCAGGCGCCCGGCAAGAGCGGGGGCAAGGGCAAGGGCAAGGACGGCTGAGCTGTGCCCGTCGCCCGCTACACTGCGGGGGATGACGGGCCACGATGAGCTGACGGCGCCTTCCGCCTGGGTCGAGCGCTGGGCAGCGCTCGTTCCGCCGGGCAGGGTGCTCGACCTTGCCTGCGGCGGGGGGCGACACTCGCGCTTCTTCGTGTCGCGAGGCTACGAAGTGGTCGGGGTGGACCGTGAGCCGGTGTCCCTGCCGGGAGTGCGGTTCGTGCGCGCGGACCTCGAGGACGGCAGCCCCTGGCCGCTCGCCGGCGAGCGATTCGACGGCATCGTGGTGGTCAACTACCTGCACCGGCCGCTCTTTGCGCGGCTGATCGAGGCGCTCGCCCCCGGCGGCGTGCTGCTCTACGCGACGTTCATGGCCGGCAACGAGCGCTTCGGCAAGCCTTCCAACCCGGCTTTCTTGCTGCGCCCGGGGGAACTGTGGCAGGCCTTCGGCGGTCTGCAGGTCATCGCTTTCGAGCAGGGCGTCGCCCGCGAACCGAAGCCCGCCATGCGGCAGCGGCTGTGCGCCCGCCAAACGGATAAAATCGCGCTCACCTGATGCTAGGAGTCCTCCCATGATCACCGGAAGCCTGGTCGCCATCGTCACCCCGATGCTGGAAGACGGCCGCCTCGACATGGCGCGCTTTCGCGAGCTGATCGACTGGCACGTGGCCGAAGGCACCGACGGCATCGTCGTGGTCGGCACGACGGGCGAGTCGCCGACGGTCGACGTCGACGAGCACAAGGAGCTGATCCGCGTGGCGGTGGACCATGCCAAGGGGCGCATCCCGGTGATCGCCGGCACCGGCGGCAATTCCACCGCCGAGGCCGTCGAGCTCACCGAGTCGGCGAAAAAGGCCGGCGCCACGGCCTGCCTGTCGGTGGTGCCGTACTACAACAAGCCCACGCAGGAAGGGCTGTACCGGCATTTCCGCAAGGTGGCCGAGACGGTGGACCTGCCGATGATCCTGTACAACGTGCCGGGACGCACGGTCGCCGATCTTGCCAACGACACGGTGATGCGCCTCGCGCAGGTGCCCGGCATCATCGGCATCAAGGACGCGACCGCCAGCATCGAGCGCGGCACCGACCTCATCAAGCGCGCGCCGCGCGGCTTCGCCGTGTACAGCGGCGAGGACGCCACCGCGCTCGCGCTGATCCTGCTCGGCGGCCAGGGCGTGATCTCGGTCACCGCCAACGTCGCGCCGCGCCCGATGCACGAGATGTGCGCCGCCGCGCTGGTCGGCGACGTGAAGAAGGCGCGCGACATCAACCTGCGGCTGCTCGCGCTGCACCAGAAGCTGTTCGTCGAGGCGAACCCGATTCCCGTGAAATGGGCGCTGGCGCAGATGGGCCGCATCGGCCCGGGCGTGCGCCTGCCGCTCACGCCGCTCGCCGAGAAGTTCCACGACGCCGTGCGCGACGCGCTCGCCGAGGCGGGCATCGCCATCCCGGGCCTGCGCGTGGTGGAAAAGCGCGCGTGAGGCGCGCGCTCGCCGCCGCTGCGCTGGCGCTGCTGGCGGCAGCCTGCTCCACCGACGACTGGGTCGACGGCTCGAGCCGCATCGAGTACAAGTCGGCCGCCAAGCTGCCGCCGCTCGACGTACCGCCCGACCTCACGACCCCGCCCCGCGACGGGCGCTACCAGGCGCCCGAAAGCGCGCGCAGCACGACGACGCTGTCCGGCTACCAGGCCGAGCGCGCGCAGCAGGCAGGGCAGCCGCGCGGCGACCCGTCGGTCCTGCCGAGCGTCGAGGGCGTGCGCGTCGAGCGCGACGGCAACCAGCGCTGGCTGGTGGTGAGCCAGCCGGCCGAGAGGCTGTGGCCGGCGATGAAGTCCTTCTGGGTGGAAAACGGCCTGCTGATCGCGCTGGAGATTCCGGAAGCCGGCGTGCTGGAGACCGACTGGGCCGAGAATCGCGCGCTGATCTCCCAGAATCTGGGGCGCAGCAAGATCGGCTCCATCTTCGCGCCGCTGGCCTCGACCGGCATGCGCGACAAGTACCGCATGCGCCTGGAGCGCACGCCGGACGGCGGCACCGAGGTCTACATCAGCCACCGCGGCCTCGAGGAGGTGTACGCGACGCTGGTGGAGGGCACCGGAGAGACTGCGTGGCAATCGCGTCCGCCCGACCCCGAGCTGGAAGCCGAATTCCTTCGCCGCCTGATGGTGCGGCTGGGCACGCCGATCGAGGAGGCCAAGCTCAAGATCGCGTCGGCGCCGGCGCCGGCCGCGCGCGCGAGCCTGCGCAAGGACCCGGACGGCGCGCCGCTGCTCGAAGTCTCCGAGCCGTTCGACCGCGCGTGGCGCCGGGTCGGGCTGGCGCTCGATCGTGTCGGCTTCACGGTCGAAGACCGCGACCGGCAAAAGGGCGTGTATTTCGTGCGCTATGCGGACCCGCAGGCCGGCGTAAAGAAGAAGGAGGGCCTGCTCGACAAGCTTGCCTTCTGGCGCGACGACAAGACGACGATCAAGCCCGAGCAGTATCGCGTCGCGGTCACCGGGGCCGACGCCGCGAGCCGCGTGCAGGTGCTCGGCCAGACCGGCGCCGCGGAAAGCTCGCCGACCGCGAATCGCATCCTCGGCCTGCTGCACGAGCAGCTGAAGTAGTGCGCTTCGCCTCGCTGGGCAGCGGCAGCAAGGGCAACTGCCTGGTCGCCGAGGCGGATGGCTGCCGCGTGCTGCTCGATTGCGGACTGTCGCCGCGCGAAACCGGACGGCGCCTCGCGCGTCTCGGGCTCGCGCCCGCGGACCTGCACGGCATCCTCGTGACGCACGAGCACGACGACCACGTCGGGCACGCCTATCCATTCGCCGCGCAGCACGGGCTGCCGGTGTATCTCACGCACGGCACGCGGCGCGCACAGCAGGAAGCGGGCAAGGATGCGGCGGGGGTCGAGCTGCGCATGATCGAGGGACGCGAGCCGTTCGCGGTCGGCGCGCTGCGCATCGAGCCCTTCACGGTGCCGCACGACGCGCGCGAGCCGGTGCAGTTCGTGCTCGGCGACGGGGCGCGGCGCCTGGGCGTGCTCACCGACCTGGGCGCGCCGACGGCGCACGTCGAGGCGATGCTCTCGGGGTGCGATGCGCTGGTGCTCGAGACGAACCACGAGCTCGAGCTGCTCTGGGGCGGCGACTATCCGCGGTGGCTCAAGGAGCGCATTGCCGGCCCGTTCGGGCACCTGGACAACGGCGCCGCGGAACGCCTGCTCGGCGCGCTCGACCGCTCGCGCTTGCAGCACGTTGTCGCCGCGCACCTGTCGCAGCAGAACAACCGCGCCGAGCTCGCTCGCGCGGCGCTCGCGCGTGCGCTGGGCTGCGCCGCCGACTGGGTAGGGGTGGCGACCCAGGACACCGGCTTCGACTGGCGCGCGCTGGCCTAGAGCCCGAGCGTCGTGCTGGACACCGCCGGGTAGGACGCCGTCCAGATCTCCTGGAAGCGGCCGCGCATGGCGAGCGCCTCGGTGTCGTCGTGCAGGCCGAGCGCGCCGCGGAAGAACTGCGCCACCGGCCGGCGCAGGTAGTGGCTCTGGTCGAGCACCAGAAAGCTGTCCTGGATGCTGCGGATCTCCTCGTGCGTGCGGTGGATCTGCATGGCGTGCGCGTAGCGCGCCAGCAGGGACATCAGCCGCGGACACTGGCGCGTCACATGGTCGGTGTCGTGCACCACCATGTAGAGGCGCCGCGTGCGGCTGGCGCCGAGGAAGTCCTTCAGCCGCTCGATGCGCGCCGCATCGTTCAGGCGCAACGACTGCAGGTCAGGATCGAAGACGCGCAGCTCGCGCCCCGGGGCGGCGAGCAGCCGGTCCACGGACTGCTGGAACACCGCTTCGCTGTCGAACTGCAGGTACTCGGTCTGCGGCGCCTCGTCGCCCACGGCGATTACTCCAGGTGCAGGTACCCCGACAAATACCAGCCGTAGGCCGTCTCGGCAAGCGAGGACGGCAGTCGCGCGCTGCGCCGGTCGGCGAGGGCGCGCAGCGCGGGCCGCGCCACGAGCGCCTCGCCGTTGAGGTAGACCTGCGCGCCGCGGTACAGCATCAGCGAGCGGCGGTCGAGCGCGACCGGCGCGCGGCGCAGGCGGCGTGCAAAGGCCGCGCGCGGCAGCGGCCGGCGCGGCGGGAAGAAGACCACGTGCGGCTTGGGCGTCGTCAGGTAGCGGCCGAGGAACTCGCCGACGTCGCGGCGCGTCCAGCGGATGCGTGCGAGCACCCCGGCCGCGTGCGCGAACATCGCCGCGGGAATCTGCGCGCTGTGCCGCGCCGGTCGCAGCCCGGGATCGCGATAGCGCGCCCGCGGCAGGCCGCGCTCGTGCAGGAAGTCGAGAAACGCCGCCGCGAGCTCCTCGCCCAGCGGCGCGCGCAGGCCCACCGAACAGGTCTGGCATTCCTCCAGCGCGACCCCGTCGTGGCCCCAGCCGGGCGGGACGTAGAGCACGTCGCCCGGCTCGACGAGGAATTCCTCGTCGGGCGCGAAGTCGGCGATCAGCCGCAGCGGCGCGCCCTCGACCATGCGCCAGGCGCGCGGGCGCTGCAGCCGCCAGACGCGGCGTCCGGCGCCCTGGACGAGGAACACGTCGTAGGAATCGACGTGCGGGCCGACGCCACCGCCGGTGCCTGCCCAGCTCACCATGACATCGTCGAGGCGCGCCTGCGGCAGGAAGTGAAAGCGCCGCAGCAGCGCGTCGGCCGCCGCCCGGTGCAGGTTGACGCCGCTTACCAGCAGCGTCGCGTTGCGCGCCAGGCCGGTGCACTCGAGCGGCCCGTGCACGACGTGCCAGCGCCCGCCGCGCCGCCGCACCAGGCGCGACTCGACGTCGGGACGCCCGGCGAGCGCCGCGAGCTGCGCGCGCGACGCCACCCCGCGGAATCCCGGCAGCGCGCCGCGCACGAGGAGCGGCCTCTTCTGCCAGTATCGGCGCAGGAACTGCCGTGCGCTCAAGCCACCCAGCAGCGCAAGCTTCATCTCGGGATTATAGGTGGCGTCACTTCGCTGTCATGCGCGCGGCGCTTGCCGCGCGGCAATCGATGTGCTTTAGAATCGGCCGCATCGGTTCCATCGCCATGCTGCAGACCGGACAACCCGCGCCGAGCTTTACCCTGCCTGACGCCGACATGCAGGCCATCAGCCTGTCGGAGTTCAAGGGGCGCAAGCACGTGGTGCTGTATTTCTACCCGCGCGACGGCACGCCGGGCTGCATCCTCGAGGCTGCCGAGTTCTCCGACCACGAGGACGAGTTCGACAAGCACGACTGCGTGGTGCTCGGGGTGTCGCGCGACGACTGCCTGTCGCACGCCGCGTTCCGCGACAAGCACGGCCTGTCGATCGCGCTGCTGTCCGACGACGACGGCGCCGTGTGCCGCCGCTACGGCGTGCTGCAGGAGAAGGAGACCGAGGGCGTGCGCCGCGAGTGCCTGGTGCGCTCCACGTTCGTCATCGACAAGGGCGGCGTGCTGCGCCACGTGCACTACGGCGTCAGCCCGCGCGGCCACGCCGCGGAGATCTTCGACGTCATCCGGCGGCTGTAGGCCCGATCGGCTAACATCCCCCTTCCGGCGGGGGAGCGCGACATGATGGAAGTCCTGTCCTACGGCATCGGCACGCTGCTCGCGCTCGCGCTCATGCTCGGGCTGCTGTTCCTGTTCATCAGCGACATCACGCAGAAGAAGCACGGCGTGCTGCGCAACTACCCCGTGGTGGGGCACCTGCGCTACTTCTTCGAGGAGCTCGGCGAGTACTTCCGTCAGTACTTCTTCTCGGGCGACCGCGAGGAGATGCCGTTCAACCGCGCGACGCGCGCCTGGGTCTACCGGCTGGCGAAGAACGAGGGCGGCATCGTCGGCTTCGGCTCGACCTACGACTTGCACCTGCCCGGCGCGCTGATCTTCGTCAACCACCCGTTTCCCGTGCTGGAGGAGGAGCGCCTGCCGACGCCCGCGCTGGCGATGGGCGAGGGCTACTGCAAGCAGCCCTTCGTCGCCCGCTCGATCGTCAACGTGAGCGGCATGAGCTACGGCGCGATTTCGGCCCCGGCGGTCAGGTCGCTTTCGCGCGGCGCGGCGGTGGCCGGCTGCTGGATGGACACCGGCGAGGGCGGGCTCTCGCCCTACCACCTCGAGGGCGGCTGCGACATCATCATGCAGGTCGGCACCGCGAAGTACGGGGTGCGCGATGCGCAGGGCAACCTTTCTGCCGAGCGGCTGCTCGAGCTCGCCAGGGTGGCGAAGGCGTTCGAGATCAAGCTGTCGCAGGGCGCCAAGCCCGGCAAGGGCGGCGTGCTGCCCGGCAGGAAGGTCACCGCCGAGATCGCGCAGATCCGCGGCATCGCCGAGGGCCGCGACTCGATCAGCCCCAACCGCCATCGCGACATCTCCAGCATGAACGAGCTGCTCGAGCGCATCGCGTGGATCCGCGATCTCACCGGGCGCCCGGTGGGCGTGAAGACGGCGATCGGCGGCTGGCGCTTCATGAACGAGCTGGGCGAGGCCGCAGGCAAGCGCGGACTGGAGTTCGCACCGGACTTCCTGGTGATCGATGGCGGCGAGGGCGGATCGGGCGCCGCGCCGCAGGCGCTCGCCGACCACATGAGCCTGTCGATCGACGAGGCGCTGCCGCGCGTGGTGGACGCGCTCATCGAGACGGGCCTGCGGCAGCGCGTGCGCGTGGTGGCCTCGGGCAAGCTGATCACCTCGGCGCGCGCCGCCTGGGCGCTTGCCGTGGGCGCGGACTTCGTCAACACCGCGCGCGGCTTCATGTTCGCGCTCGGCTGCATCCAGGCGCTGCGCTGCCATACCAACACCTGCCCGACGGGCGTGACCACGCACCAGAAGCGCCTGCAGCGTGCGCTGGTGGTCGAGGAGAAGTACCTGCGCGTGGCGAACTACTGCATGAACGTGAACCGCGAGATCGACATGATCGCGCACTCCTGCGGCGTGCGGCACGCGCGCGAGCTCAGGCGCGACCACGTGCGCATCGTGCAGGGCAACCACCAGTCGATCGCCATGAACATGCTCTATCCGTACCCCGAGCCCAGGGCGAAGGCCAGGGCCGCGTGAGGCGCTGGCTCGTCATGCTGCTGTGGCCGTGGGTGGCGCTCGCGATCACCCCGGACGCGCAGGAGTTCCTCGACGTTTCCGCCAAGCTCGAGCCGGTGCAGTGCGAGAAGCGCAAGCTGCGCCGCGCCATTGTGCTCGCCGAGGTCGAGAAGCGCACGGCGGACCTGGAGGTGCTGCGCCAGCGCTTCGAGCAACTCAACGCCGACCCGCAGACCGCGCGCCTGGAGAAGCGGCTCGCCGTCCTGCAGGCGCGCGTGCTGGACAGCCAGGGCCATCCGCGCAACCCCGAGGACCTGGACGCCATCAGCTTCCAGCAGCGGCAGGCGTTTTACCGCTGCGAATAATTGGGGACAGACCCCATTTTTCTCATTTGCGAATGAAGTGCAAATGAGAGAAATGGGGTCTGTCCCTATTTAATTAGCCAGCCGTTCCAGATCCGGCGCGCGGGCTCGATCAACTCCGAAGCAGTAAGCCCCGCGCCATGGCCGGCGGCATCGGCCGCCGCGCCGTGCAGGTGCACGCCGAGCACCAGCGCCGCCTCGCCCGAGACCTTCTGCGCGAGCAGCGCGCCGAGAATCCCGGAGAGCACGTCGCCCATGCCGGCGGAGGCCATGCCGGGATTGCCCGTCGTATTGACGAACCAGTGGCCGTCGCGCGCGACGAGCACGCTGCCGTTGCCCTTCAGGCAGGCGTGCGCGTTCAGCTCGCGCGCCAGGCGCTGCGCCGCCGCGACGCGGTCCTGCTGCACTTCCGGGATCGTCGCGCCGAGCAGGCGCGCGGCCTCGCCGGGGTGCGGCGAGAGCAGCGTATCGGCCCGGCGCTTGGCGCAGGCGGTGCGCAGGTCCCTGCTGTCGGCGATCAGGTTGAGGGCATCGGCATCCAGCACGCAGGGCATGTCGCTCGCCAGCACGGCGCCGACCAGCGCCTCGGCGCGCTCGCTCTGCCCGAGCCCCGGGCCGACGACGATGGCGTCGAGGTCCTGGCCGAGCGCGTCGTCGGGGTGGCGCAGCATGAGCTCGGGCGTCACCGGGTCGAGGCTCGTCTCCTCGAGCATGCCCACGTAGACGCGGCCGGCGCCGAGCTTGAGCGCCGCGCGTCCCGCGAGCAGCGCCGCGCCCGTCATGCCCGCGGCGCCGCCGAGGATGGCGAGCGAGCCCGCCTTGCCCTTGTGGAAATTGCGCGGGCGCGGCTTGAGCGCCTCGGCGAACAGCCCCGGGCTCGCCGTCCACGCCGTGGGCCGCGCGAGCTTCTTCAGATCCAGCGCGAGGTCGGCCACCGTGATCGCGCCGCAGTGGTCCGGCCCGTCGAGCGTCAGCAGGCCGGGCTTGAGCGCGATGAAAGTGATGGTGTGCGTGGCGCGCACGGCGCGGCCAAGCACGCGGCCCGTATCGGACTCGATGCCGCTCGGGATGTCGAGCGCGAGGACGGGGCAATCCTGCGTGTTCGCGTAGTCGACCAGGCGCGCGAAGTCCCCCTCCACGGCGCGCGCGAGCCCGATGCCGAACAGGCCATCCACGATCAGGCCCCAGCGCCTGTCCACCGGCAGCGCCGCGGCATCCGCCGGGCCGGCGAGGGTGACGCGGAAGAACTGCTGGCGCAGGCGCTCGGCGACGACTTTCGCGTCGCCACCGTTCTTGCCGGGGCCGGCGAGCACCAGCACGTCCTTCGCGGTGTCGGTGCACAGGTGCGCGGCCAGCTCGGCCGCGGCGGCGCCCGCGCGCTCCATGAGCGGCAGGTCCTTCGCCGCCTCCTCGATGCGGCGGATGTCCTTCGTCAGGTAGATGGGCTCGGACATGGCAAATGGGGACAGACCCTATTTTCCACCATATGGGAAATGGGGTCTGACCCTATTTCTTCGTCACCCCGAGCACCGCGTCCGGCAGCCAGGTGGCGATGCCGGGAAAGGCGGAGACAATGGCGATGGCGAGCAGCATCATGAAGAAGAACGGGATGGCGGCGCGCGCGACGTAGTTCGCCTCGCGCCTGGCCATGGTCTGCAGCACGAACAGGTTGAAGCCCACTGGCGGCGTGATCTGTGCGATCTCCACCAGGATGACGATGAAGATGCCGAACCAGATGAGGTCGAAGCCCGCCGCGTCGATCATCGGCAGCACGATCGAGGTGGTGAGCACGATCATGGAGATGCCGTCGATCGCCATGCCGAGCAGCAGGTAGATGATCGCCAGCACCAGGATCAGCGCGTAGGGGCTGAACTGCGAGGCCGCCACCCACTCGGCCAGCGCCCGCGGGATGCCGGTGAACGCCATGCACGAGCTGAGCATCGAGGCGCCGGCAAGGATGAACAAAATCATGCACGACAGGCGCGTCGCGCCCATCAGGCTGGTGACGAAGCTCGCGCGCGTCAGCGAGCCGCTCCACCAGGCGATGGCGAGCGCGCCGAGCACGCCGAAGGCGGCGGCCTCGGTCGCGGTGGCCACGCCGGTGAACATGACGCCCATGATGAAGAAGATGAGCACCAGGCACGGGATGAGGTTCTTCGCGCGGCGCACGCGCTCGCCGAGGCTCATCTTCTCTACCGCGCTGGGTGTCTTGCCGGGGTTGAGCAGCGCCCACACCACGATGTAGCCGGAGAACAGCACCACCAGCAGCACGCCCGGAAACACGCCGGCGAGGAACATCTTGAGGATCGAGACCTCCGCGGCGACCGCGTACACGATCATGATGATCGAGGGCGGGATCAGCAGGCCGAGCGTGCCCGCGCCGCACAGCGAGCCGACGCACGTGCGCTCGTCGTAGCCGCGCTTGGCGAGCTCGGGCAGGGCCACCTTGCCGATGGTGGCGACGGTGGCCGCCGAAGAGCCGCACACCGCGGCGAAGATCGCGCAGCCGAAGATGTTCACGTGCATCAGGCGCCCGGGCAGCCAGGCGAGCCAGGGCGAGAGGCCCTTGAACATTTCCTCGGACAGGCGCGTGCGGAACAGGATCTCGCCCATCCACACGAACATCGGCAGCGCCGCCAGCGTCCAGGAGGCGCTCGAGCCCCAGTACGCCTGGAACAGGTTCACGTCCGGCGGGCTGGTGGTGAAGAACTGCAGCCCCACCCAGGCGACCACGCTCATCGCCATCGCGATCCACAGGCCGCCGGCCAACGTCACGAGCAGCACCGCCAGCAGGATCGCGCCGATGGCGAGCGTGCCCATCAGAGCGCCTCGGCCTGCTCGGGATGCGCGCGGTGCACTTCCTCGGCGCGGCGGTAGGCGGGCGTGCCGCCCGCGGCCAGCACGACGAACTCGTCGACGAGCGCGATGAAGAACACCAGCGCGCCGACGACGAAGCTCATCTGCGGAATCCAGATCGGGATCTGGATCAGGCCCTGCGCCACCTCCTCGAACCGCCAGCTCTCGTAGACGAAGTTGGCGGCAGCCCACAGGATGTAGCCCGCGACCAGGACCGCGAGGCCGAGCGCGACGAACTCGGCGCGCCGCCGCGCGACGCGCGGCAGGCGGTCGATCAGGATGCCGACGCGTACCAGCTCGCCGTGACGGAAGGTGGTGCCCAGGGCGAGGAAGGCGCTCGCCGCGCACAGCCAGCCGACGATGTCATCGGCACCCCGCAGCAGCAGGCCCATCTCGCGCATCGCGGCCTGCGCGAGCATCACCACGGCGATGCCCGCCAGGCACACCGCCGCGAGCACGCCGCCCGCGGCGTACAGGCGGTCGAGAAACCGCCGCAAATCTACTTTCTATACGCCTTGAGGATCGCCTGCCCGTCGGCGCCGGCCTTGGCTTCCCACTCCTTGGCCATCTGCGCGCCGACCTTGGCGAACGCGGCCTTCATCTCCGCGCTCGGCTCGTGCAGCGTCATGCCGTTCCTGGCGAGCGTCTCGTCGCCGTCGCGCTCGCGCTGCTTGGACATCGCCCAGCCGCGCGGCTCGGCATCCTGCGCCGCGCCGATCAGCGCGTCCTGCTGGGCCTTGGGCAGACGCTTGAGCGCTCGTGTGTTCACCACCACGACGTTCTTCGGATGGAAGGCGCTCGTCTTGTAGTAGTTCTTGACGAACTCCCAGGCCTTGGTCGAGGTCCCGGTGGCCGAGGAGGTGATCATCGCCTGCACGGCGCCGGTGGCGAACATCTGCGGGATCTCGGGCACCTGGATCACCGTCGGGCTCGCGCCGAGCAGCTCGGCGAGGCGCGCGGTGAGCGGCGAGTAGGTGCGGAACTTGGTGCCCTTCAGGTCCTCGACGGACTTCAGCGGGTCCTTGGTGTAGATGCCCTGTCCGGGCCACGGCACCGAGAAGAGCAGCGTCATGCCACGATCGGCGAGCTTCCTGGCGAGCAGCGGCTTTTGCGCGTCGTAGAACTTCTTGGCGTTGTCGTATCCCGTGGCGACGAACGGCACGTTGTCGGCGGCGAACACCGGGTCCTCGTTGCCGAACTGGCCGAGCAGGAACTCGGCGACGTTCACCTGGCCGGTGGACACCGCGCGCAGGATGTCGGGGTGCTTGATCAGCGAGCCGTTCGCATGCACCTTGATCTCGAGCGCGCCGCCGGTGCGCTTGGCGACGTCCTCGGCGAACAGCACGACGTTGCGCGTGTGGAACTCGCCGTCGGAGTAGGGCGTGGGCATGTCCCACTTGGTTTGGGCCTGCGCCATGCCGAATGCGAACGACGCGGCGAGCAGCACTGCGATTCTGGATTTCATGGATTCCTCTGCTGAGCTGGATTATTCCGGAAGAAGCGCCGCCACATCATCGGCCAACGCGAGCGACGCTGTCAATCCGGGCGACTCGATGCCGAACAGGTGCACCAGGCCCGGCACGCCGTGCGTGCGCGGGCCTTGCACGACGAAGTCCGCCGCCGGCGCGTCCCGGCCCGAGATCTTCGGGCGGATGCCAGCGTAGCCGGGCTCGAGCGCGCCGTCGGGCAGGCCGGGCCAGTAGCGCCGGATCGCGGCGTAGAAGCGCTCGGCGCGCCGCGGGTCCACCGTGTAGTCGATGCGCTCCACCCATTCCACGTCCGGGCCGAAGCGCGCGCGTCCCCCGAGGTCGAGCGTCACGTGCACGCCCAGGCCCCCCGGTTCGGGGACCGGATACACGAGGCGCGAGAACGGCGGGCGCCGGGCGAGCGTGTAGTAGTTGCCCTTGGCGTACAGCTCGGGCGGCGCGAGCTCGGCACGGTAGCCCTCGATCCTGCGCGCGAGGCTCGGCGCGCGCAGCCCCGCGCTGTTGACCACGCGCGCGGCAAGGATCGGCTCGGCGCCCGCGACGTGCAGCTCGATGCCGCCCGCGCGCACGACGCCTTTCTGCAGCGGGCTCTTCAGCGCAAGCATCGCGCCCGCGCGCTCGGCGTCGCCGAGGTAGGCCAGCATCAGCGCGTGGCTGTCGACGATGCCGGTCGACGGCGAGTGCAGCGCCGCAACGCACGCGATCTCGGGCTCCATGGCGCGCGCCTCGGCGCGGCTGACGGGCGCGACGTCGGCCACGCCGTTGGCGTGCGCCTTGCGCCGGATTCCCTCCAGCTCCTCGAGCTGCGCAGCGTCGGTGGCCACGATCAGCTTGCCGCAGCGCCGGTGCGGCACGCCGCGCTCGGCGCAGTAGGCGTACAGGCGCTCGCGGCCCTCGACACAGGCGCGCGCCTTGAGAGACCCCTGCGGGTAGTAGATGCCGGCGTGGATCACTTCGGAGTTGCGCGAGCTGGTGTGCGTGCCGATCGCGTCCTCGGCCTCGAGGATCACGACCTCGCGCCCGGCGAGCGCGAGCGCGCGCGCGCAGGCGAGGCCGACGAGCCCCGCGCCGATCACGACGGCGTCAACGCGGTCCACGCAGGAATCTCCGCTCGATGAGGTAGGCGCCCAGGCCTGCGGCCGCCGCGGCCGTGGCCATCGGCCGCGCGCTGCCGTCGAACAGCGCACCGAGCAGCGTGCTCACCACCGCGCCCACGGCAAACTGCGCAGCACCCATCAGCGAGGAGGCGGCGCCCGCGGCGCGCGGGAAGGGCTGCAGCGCGAGCGCCGTGGCGTTCGGAATGACGAGCGCCGTGCCGAACAGGTACGCCGCAAAAGGCGCGACCACTGCGGCAGGGTGCGCGAGGCCCGCCCACGCGGCCGCGGCGGCAGCCGCCCCGGAAGCGAGCGCCAGGAAGATCCCGGCGCGCAGCAGGCGCGCCATGCCCGCGCGCATCACCAGGCGGCTGGAGAGCCAGGCGCCGGCGATCTGGCCGACCATCGCCAGCGCGAACAGCGCCGCGAATGCGCCCGGCGCCACGCCCAGCCCGCGCACCAGCACGAACGCGGAATTCGAAACGAAGGCGAAGATGCCGACCTGCGCGCACAGCATGGCGCTATAGGGCGCGAGGAATTTCGGCTCGGCGACGATGGCGGCGAAGCTGCGCACGATCTGCGCCGGATGGGCGGAGGCGCGTTCCTGCGGCGCGGTCTCCGCGAAGCGCAGCGCCACGGCGGCCAGCAACAGCGCCGGGACCGCGCCCAGCAGCCAGAACACCGCGCGCCAGCCGCCGAGCGCGAGCATCAGGCCGCCGGCGAGCGGCGCGGCGATCGGGATCACGCTGAACACGATGGTCATGCGCGCCAGCAGGCGCGCCGCCTGCTCGTGACCGTGCAGGTCGCGCACGATGGTGCGCGCCACCACCGGCCCGGCCGACATGCCGAAGCCCTGCGCCAGGCGCGCCAGCACCAGTGCCGCGGTAGTGTCGGCGGCGGCGCACACGGCCGACGCGACGAGCGCGAGCGCGAGGCCCGCCACCAGCACCGGCTTCCTGCCATGGCGGTCCGAGAGCGGGCCCCAGAGGAGCTGGCCGCCGGCGAGGCCGAGGAAGTAGGTGGTGACGGTGAGCTGCATGCCCGCGACCGGCGCATCCAGCGCGGCCGCCGCCACCGGCAGCGCCGGCAGCCAGGCGTCGGTGCCGAGCGCGGTCAGCGCGAACAGCACGCCGAGCAGCACCGTGAACGGGAGCGAAGCGGAGCGGGATTCCAAGATAGGATTGGATTCTAATGGCACGCAAAGACATCGTTGTCCTGGGCGCGGGCATCGTGGGGCTGTGCGTCGCGCTGCACCTGCAGAAGCGCGGCCGCGCGGTGGCGCTCGTCGACCGGCGCGGCGCGGCGGAAGAGACCTCGTTCGGCAACGCGGGACTGATCCAGCGCGAGGGCGTCTTTCCGTACGGCTTCCCGCATGACTTCGGCGCGCTCGCGCGCTACGCGCTCAATCGCACCATCGACGCGCACTACCACCCGTCGGCGCTGCCGAGGCTCGCGCCCTTCCTGTGGCAGTACTGGCACCACTCCCGGCCCGGGCGCCACGCCGAGGTCGCGCGCCTGTACGCCAGGCTGATCGAGCATTGCGTGACGGAGCACGAGGCGCTCGTCGCGGAGGCCGGCGCCGCGGACCTGATCGTGCGCGGCGGCTGGATGAAGGTGTTCCGCACCGCGCGCGAGCGCGACCATCGCTTCGCGGAAGCGGAAGGGTGGAAGAAGGACTTCGGCGTCGAGCACGTGAAGCTCGACGCAAGAGGGCTGCAGGAGGCCGAGCCGTACCTCGCGCCGGTGCTCGCCGGGGCGATCCACTGGACGCAGCCGATCCGCACTCTCGACCCGAATGCCCTGGGCCAGGCGTACCTGAGGCGCTTCGAGGCGCTCGGCGGCGAGTTCTTCCAGGGCAACGCGACGACGCTCGCGGCGGAGGGCGAAGGCTGGCGGCTCCGCACCGCGCGCGGGCCGCTCGAGGCGGGCGCCGCGGTGGTCGCGCTCGGGCCGTGGTCGGACGTGCTGACGCGAGCGCTGGGCTACGAGCTGCCGCTCGCCGTGAAGCGCGGCTACCACATGCACTACCGCGCCGCCGGCGAGGCGGTGCTCAACCATCCGATCCTCGACGTCGAGGGCGGCTATTTCATGGGGCCCATGCGCCGCGGCATCCGCCTGACGACGGGCGCGGAGTTCGCGCTGCGCGACGCGATCAGGACGCCGGTGCAGCTCGGGCGCGCGGAGCCGATCGCGCGCGACCTGTTTCCGCTCGCCGAGCGGCTGGACAACGAGCCGTGGATGGGCGCGCGCCCCTGCACGCCGGACATGCTGCCGATCATCGGGCCGGCGCCGAGGCATGCCAACCTGTGGTTCGCCTTCGGCCATGCGCACCACGGCCTGACGCTCGCGGCGGTGACGGGCCGGCTGATCGCCGAGATGGTCACCGGCGAGGCGCCGCTCGTCGACCCGCAGCCCTACGCCGCAGGAAGGTTCGCGCGGTGAAGTGGCAGTTCTGGATCGACCGCGGCGGCACGTTCACCGACATCGTGGCGCGGCGCCCGGACGGCTCGCTCGCCACGCACAAGCTGCTGTCGGAGAACCCGGAGCGCTACAGGGATGCCGCGCTCGCCGGCATCCGGCATTTCCTCGGGAGCGAGATTCCGGTCGACCAGATCGAGGCGGTGAAGATGGGAACGACGGTCGCCACCAATGCATTGCTGGAGAGAAAGGGCGACCGGACGGTCCTGTTCATCACCAGGGGTTTCCGCGATGCGTTGAGGATCGCCTACCAGAATCGTCCCAGGATCTTCGAACGGCACATTGTCCTGCCGGAGTTGCTGTATGCGGACGTGGTCGAGGTCCAGGAGCGGATCGGCGCGCGCGGCGAAGTCATTCTTGCGCTGGACGAGGCGCGCGCGCGCGCCGATCTCGAGAAGAGCTTTCGTGCGGGGTTTCGTTCCATCGCGATCGTCTTCATGCATGGGTACCGGTACTCGCAGCACGAGGCCCGTGTCGCCGAGCTTGCCCGGCAGGTCGGCTTCACCCAGATCTCGGTGTCCCACCGGGTGAGCCCGCTGATGAAGCTCGTCGGCCGCGGCGACACGACCGTGGTCGACGCCTACCTCTCGCCGATCCTGCGGCGCTACGTGGACCAGGTGGCCGCGGAGCTCGAGGGCGTGCGGCTGCTCTTCATGCAGTCGCACGGCGGCCTGACCGACGCGCGGCGCTTCCACGGCAAGGACTCGATTCTCTCGGGGCCCGCGGGCGGCATCGTCGGCGCGGTGCGCACCTCGCTCTCGGCCGGGTTCGACAGGATCATCGGCTTCGACATGGGCGGCACGTCCACGGACGTGTCGCACTACGCCGGCGAGTTCGAGCGCGAGTTCGAGACACTGGTCGCCGGCGTGCGCATGCGCGCCCCGATGATGAGCATCCACACGGTGGCCGCGGGCGGCGGCTCGATCCTGCACTTCGACGGCGCGCGCTACCGCGTGGGTCCGGACTCCGCGGGCGCGAACCCGGGCCCGGCGAGCTACCGGCGCGGCGGGCCGCTGGCGGTGACGGACGCGAACGTGATGCTCGGCAAGATCCAGCCGGAGTACTTCCCGCGCGTCTTCGGGCCGGACGGCGACCAGGCGCTCGACGCGGGCGTGGTGCGCGAGAAGTTCGCTGCGCTGGCGAGCCAGATCGCTGACGGACGCACGCCCGAGGCGGTGGCCGAGGGCTTCGTCCAGATCGCCGTGGGCAACATGGCGAACGCCATCAAGCACATCTCGGTGCAGCGCGGGCACGACGTCACCGAGTACACGCTGTGCTGCTTCGGCGGCGCGGCCGGGCAGCATGCCTGCCTGGTCGCCGACGCGCTCGCCATGACGCGCGTCTTCATCCACCCGTTCGCGGGCGTGCTCTCGGCCTACGGCATGGGGCTTGCGGACCAGGTGGAGATGCGCGAGAAGGCGGTGGAGGCGAAGCTCGGGGCCGCCGCGCTCGAGACCGAACTCGAGTCTCTCGCGCATGCAGCCTCGCAGGAGCTGGTCCTCCAGGGCGTCGAAGCTTCCCGGATTCGCGTGCTGCGCCGTGTGCATTTGAAGTACGAGGGGACCGACACGGCGCTGGTCGTTCCCTACGGGTCCGAGCAGGACATGACGGCCGCCTTCGAGGTGGCCTATCGGAAGCAGTTCTCCTTCCTGATGCCTGGAAAACAGCTGATCGTCGAAGCGGTATCGGTCGAAGCGCTTTCGGCGGGGGAAGGCTTTCGCCCCGTTTCCAAAGGCAAAGGCGGAAACGGGGCGATCGAGGAAGCGCGGGTACGCATGTACACGGGCGGGCGCTGGCACGAGACGCCGCTCTATCGGCGCGAGAAGCTGTCATCCGGTGCGCGGATCTCCGGCCCCGCGATCATCGCCGAGGCGAACGCCACTACCGTGGTCGAGCCCGGCTGGCGCGCCGACGTGACGCCGCTCGACCACCTGGTGCTCGAGCGCGTCGTGCCGCGCGAGAAGCGCGTCGCGCTCGGCACCGAGGCCGATCCGGTGATGCTGGAGATCTTCAACAACCTGTACATGTCGATCGCCGAGCAGATGGGCCTCAGGCTGCAGAACACCGCCTACTCGGTGAACATCAAGGAGCGGCTGGACTTTTCCTGCGCGCTGTTCGATGCCGAGGGGCACCTGATCGCCAACGCGCCGCACATGCCGGTGCACCTGGGCTCGATGGGCGAGTCGATCAAGACGGTGATCCGCGAGAACGCCGGGAACATGAAGCCCGGCAATGTCTACGTGCTGAATGCCCCGTACAACGGCGGCACGCACCTGCCCGATGTCACCGTCATCACGCCCGTCTTCGACGAGGCGGGCCGCGAGATCCTGTTCTACGTCGGCTCGCGCGGGCACCATGCCGACATCGGCGGCATCACGCCGGGCTCGATGCCGCCCGACTCGCAGACGGTGCAGGAGGAAGGCGTGCTGATCGACAATTTCCTGCTGGTCGAGCAGGGTCGTTTCCGCGAGCGGGAGACGGTCGCGCTGCTTTCCTCGGGCAAGTACCCGGTGCGCAACGTGCAGCAGAACATCGCCGACCTGCAGGCGCAGATCGCGGCCAACGAGAAAGGCGTGCAGGCGCTGCGCGAGATGGTGGCGCATTTCGGGCTGGACGTGGTGCGCGCCTACATGCGCCACGTGCAGGACAACGCCGAAGAGTCGGTGCGCCGCGTGATCGGCGTGCTGAAGGACGGCGAGTTCGAGCTGCCGCTCGACAACGGCGCGCGCATCCGGGTGCGAATCGCCATCGGCGCGGACCGCCGCAGCGCCGTGATCGACTTCGCCGGCACCTCGGCGCAGCTGCCGAACAACTTCAATGCGCCGGCAGCCGTCAGCATGGCGGCGGTGCTGTACGTGTTCCGCACGCTGGTGGACGACGATATCCCGCTCAATGCGGGCTGCCTGAAGCCGCTCGAGGTGCGCATTCCCGAGGGCTCGATGCTCAACCCGCGCTACCCGGCCGCCGTGGTGGCGGGCAACGTCGAGACCTCGCAGTGCGTCACGGACGCGCTGTACGGCGCGCTCGGCGTGCTGGCGGCCTCGCAGGGCACGATGAACAACTTCACTTTCGGCAACGCGTGCTACCAGTACTACGAGACCATCGCCGGCGGCTCCGGCGCGGGCCCGGACTTCGACGGCACGGACGTGGTGCAGACGCACATGACCAACTCGCGCCTGACCGACCCGGAGGTGCTCGAATGGCGCTTCCCGGTGCTGCTGGAGAGCTTCGAGATCCGCCGCGGCTCGGGCGGCGCCGGGCGGCAGTGTGGGGGGGACGGCGCGATCCGCCGGGTGCGGTTCCTGGAGCCCATGACCGCCGCCATCCTGTCCAACCACCGGCGCGTGCCGCCGCACGGCATGGCCGGGGGGCGTCCCGGCGCTCCCGGCCACAACTATGTCTTGCGATCGGCGGGCGGCACGCTCGAGCTGGGGCCGACGGATCGCACGGACATGACGATTGGCGACGTATTCGTGGTGGAAACGCCGGGCGGCGGCGGATACGGCGCGTAGCAGCCTGCTTATAATAGCCAGCTTGTCCGTGCGTCCAACCCGATGAACCCGACCGCGATCTACTCGAAGACCGGCAAGGGCGTGCAGGAAGCGTCCGGCAAGACCAGCTTCCTATCGCGGGGCGATCGCGCCATCCTGGCCGCGATCGACGGCAAGATGACCGTGCAGCAGCTCGGCGCGAAGTTCGATCGCGCCGGGGACGACAAGTTCATCGCCGTCCTGCGCAAGATGGACGCCGACGGCTTCATCCGCGAGGTGTCGCCGGGGACGGTGCAGCGCGGCGCCGCCAACGCGCCGCGGTCCGTGCCCACCAAGCCGCCGGGCGGCGGCGGCGGGGGCGAGGACCTGGACTTCACGCAGATCTTCAGCGCCCCGCCCAAGATGGAGCGGCCCTCGGTCGCGCCGAAGGTCGACCGCCCCTCTGACCCGATGGCCGCGGCGCGCCAGGAGGCCGAGATGCGCGCGCGCCAGGAGCGCGAGGCCAAGGCGCGCGCCGAGGCGGCCGCCAAGCAGACGAGCGACGCGGCGCAGCGCGAGCGGCTGGACGCGGAGGCCAGGGCCAAGGCGGCGCGCGAGGCGACCATGGCGGCCGCGGCCGTGGGCAAGACGCGCGCCCAGATCGAGGCCGAGCAGCGCGCCGAGCAGGAAGGCAAGATGAAGGCCGAGATGGCAGCGCGCGCGGCGGCGGAAATGGCGGCGCGCGCGCAGTCCGAGGCCGCGCGCGCCAAGGAAGAGGCTGCGCGCGTCGCGGCGGAGCGCCAGGTGCGCGACAAGGCGTTGAGCGCCGAGCGGGTGCGCTTCGAAGCCGCCGAGCGCGCGCGGCGCGAAGCCGAGGAGCTGCGCCGCAAGCTCGAGGACGAGCGCCGCGCCAGGGAAGAGGCGGAGCGGCGCGCGCGGGAGGAGGCCGATCGCACGCGGCGCGAGGCCGAGGAGCGGGCGCGGCGCGAAGAAGAGGAGCGCCGCGCGCGCGAGGAAGCCGAGGCGCTGCGCCAGAAGCTCGAGGAGGAGCGCCGGGCGCGGGAGGAGGCCGAGCGCCGGGCGGAGGAAGAGCGCCAGCGGCGCGAGCAGGAGCGCGCCGAGGAAGAGCGGCGGCTGCGCGAGGAGTACGCGCGCCAGGAGGCCGAGATACGGGCGCGCGAGGCGGAGGAGCGCAAGGAAGCCGAGGAGCACCAGCGGCAGATCCGCCTGGCGCGCGAGGCCGAGGACAAGAAGCGCCGCGACGCCGACGCGCGCAAGAAGAAGGAGGAGGAGGCGCGGCGCTGGGAGGCGGAGCAGGCGCGCCGCAGCAGCGACGAGGGCTATCGCCAGCGCGCCGAGCAGGAGGACCGCGAGCGCGCGGCACGCGAGGCCGAGGAAGCGGCCGAGCGGGCGGAAGCGGAGAGGCGCGCGGCCGAGGCCGCCGACCAGCTCGCCGGCTCGCTGCTCGCGGAGCTCGACAGCTTCTCGCAGCGCCAGGAAGAGGAGCACAAGGAGCTCGCGGAGCAGGAGAAGCGCGAGCGCGCGGCGGCCGAGCAGCGCGCGCGCGAGGAGCAGGAACGGCAGGCGCGCGCGGAGGAGGAGCGCCGCGCGCGCAAGGCCGAGGAAAAGCGCCAGCGCGAGGCGGAGGAGCGGCGCAAGGCCGAGGAAGAGGCGCAGCGCAAGCTGGAGGAGGAGCAGCGCCTCAAGGAAGAGGCGATCGCGCGCGAGCAGAAGGCGCGCGAGGAGGAGGCGCGCCGGCGCGCCCGGGGCGACTCGGGGCCCGCGGACGCGAATCTCGGCGGCGACGACAGCGAAGGCCGCCGGCTGTCGCCGGAGGCGCGCAAGGCCCTGCGCGCGCGCGAACGCGAGGTGGCGCGCGCGCGCAACCGCGGCGACATCGCCTCGGGCAAGGCCGCCGCGGCGCACCGGCGCAAGGCGCCAAGCAACCTCGGCAAGAGCATCGCGCTGCTGCTCGTCTTCAGCCTGATCCTGGGCGCTGGCGCGGCCAATCTCGTGCCGCTCGACGCCTCGGAGTACGAGCGGGCGGCGAGCACCGCGACCGGCTTGCCGGTCAAGGTGCGTGCCGCGCGCCTGCGCGTGCTGACGGGCGTGGAAATCGTGCTGGAGCGCGTCACCGTGGGCGACGTGCTCAAGGCCGCCGAGGTGCGCATGGTGCCCGAGCTGGGCGCGCTGCTCGGCACCCAGAAGGCCTACTCGTCCGTAACGCTGGTGAACGCCGAGCTCAAGCAGTCCGCGCTGGGCGGCGCGCTGCTCTCGGGCATGCAGCAGGGGCCGCTGCGCGTCGCGCGCGTCGTGACCAGCGGGCTCAAGCTGGACGGTCCCGTGGCGCTGCCCGCGTTCGACATCGAGGCGAGCATGGGCGCCGGCGGCCGTGCGTCCATCGTCAAGCTGAGCGGCGAGCGCCTGAACGGCCTGATCACGCCGCGCGACAAGGTCGTCGGCTTCGACGTCACCATGGCGACGTTCACGCTGCCGTTCGCGCCGAAGCTGACGATCGTCGAGTTCGGCATGAAGGGCAGCGCGGACGCCGAGGGCATGACGGTCGCCTCTTTCGACGGGCGGCTGCTCGAAGGCACGGTGGTCGGCAGCGCGCGCGTGCAGTGGGGACAGTCCTGGGATCTGCAGGGCCAGATCCAGGGGCGGACGATGAACGCCGCCGTCTTCGCGCCGCAGCTGGTCGCCGAGGGCCGCTTCGACGGCCGCGGCCGTTTCACGATGGCAGGCGCGGAGCTGGCGAAGCTGCTCGAGTCGCTGCGCCTGGACGGCACTTTCACGGTCACCAAGGGGGCGCTCGGCGCGTTCGACCTGTCGCGCGCGCTGCAGGCGTCGAGCGCGCAGGCGAGCGGGCGCACGCCCTTCACCGAGCTGCAGGGCAGCGCGTCGTACGCCGGCGGGGCGCTGGCGCTGCGCGAGCTGCGGCTCAGCTCGGGCCTGCTGCGCGGCGCGGGCACGCTGGACGTCGATCCCAAGGGCGCGCTGTCCGGGCGCGTGAATGCCGAGCTGCGCAACCTGCGCGGCACGTACTACATCGGCGGCACCCTGAACGACCCGCAGCTGCGGCGCTGAGACGCGCGGCCGGTATAATCCGGCTTTAGCGTCATCGCCTGATGCCCACGGTCCTCCAGCTCCGCGGCGCGCGCGCGCTGTCGGATTTCCGGCTCGCCAAGCTCCTTCCGCTCCTGCAGCAGGCCGATCCCGCGATCCGCGGGCTGAGCGCCGAATACCGCCACTTCGTCGAGCTCGACGCGGCGCCCGCGCCCGAGGCGCTCGCACTGCTCGAGCGCCTGCTCGCCTACGGGACGCCGGCAGGCGCGCCGCAGGGAGGCGAGGTGCTCTACCTTGCGGTGCCGCGCATCGGCACGATCTCGCCCTGGGCCTCCAAGGCCACCGACATCACGCGCAACTGCGGCCTGGCGGGCGTGCGCCGCATCGAGCGCGGGACCTGCTACTACGTGCGCGGCGGCAAGCGCAGCGCCGCGGTCGCCGCGCTGTTGCACGACCGCATGACCGAAGACGTGCTCGCCTCCCTCGACGAGGCCGAGCGGCTCTTCCGCCACGTGCCGCCGCGGGCGCTGGCGCGCGTGGCGCTCGGGGACCTGGAACAGGCGAACCGCAGCCTGGGCCTAGCGTTGTCAGAGGACGAGATCGCGTACCTGCGGCGGGCCTACGGTGCGATGGGGCGCGAGCCCACCGATGCCGAGCTCACCATGTTCGCGCAGGCGAATTCGGAGCACTGCCGGCACAAGATTTTCAACGCCGACTGGATCGTGGACGGCGAGCGCAAGGACCGGTCGCTGTTCGGCATGATCAAGCACACGCATGCCGCCCACCCGCAGGGGACCGTGCTGGCCTACGCCGACAACGCCGCGATCATGCAGGGCAGGCGCGCGCAGCGCTTCTACGCGGGCGCGCAGCACGTCTACCTGCCGCGCGCGGAGACTGCGCACACCGTGATGAAGGTGGAGACGCACAACCACCCGACGGCGATCTCGCCATTCCCGGGCGCGGCCACCGGCGCGGGCGGCGAGATCCGCGACGAAGGCGCGACCGGGCGCGGCGCGAAGCCCAAGGCAGGGCTGGTGGGCTACTCGGTGTCCAACCTCAGGATTCCCGGCGCGCTGCGACCCTGGGAAGACGACTACGGCAAGCCGGGACGCATCGTCTCGGCGCTCTCCATCATGCTGGAGGGCCCGATCGGCGCGGCGTCGTTCAACAACGAGTTCGGGCGGCCCAACCTCGCGGGCTACTTCCGGACTTTTGATGCCGAGGTGGGCGGCGTGCGTCGCGGCTACCACAAGCCGATCATGCTCGCCGGCGGCATCGGCAGCATCAGCGCGTCGCATTGCGCGAAGGCGGCGCTGCCGGAGGGCGCGCTGCTCATCCAGCTCGGCGGGCCGGGAATGCTGATCGGCATGGGCGGTGGCGCCGCCTCGTCCATGGGCGCGGGAACGAACACCGAGGACCTGGACTTCGATTCCGTGCAGCGCGGCAACGCCGAGATCCAGCGCCGCGCGCAGGAAGTGATCGACTGCTGCTGGGCGCTGGGCGACGGCAATCCGATCCTCTCCATCCACGACGTGGGGGCGGGCGGCCTGTCCAACGCGCTGCCCGAGCTCGCGCATGGTGCGGGCCGCGGCGCGCACCTGAACCTGCGCGCCGCACCGTCGGAGGACACGGGCATGTCGCCGCGGGAGATCTGGTGCAACGAGGCGCAGGAGCGCTATGTGCTCGCCATCGCGCCGGCGTCGCTCGATGCGTTCCGCGCGCTGTGCGAGCGCGAGCGCTGCCCGTTCGCGGTGCTCGGCACGGCCACCGCCGAGGGGCGGCTGACCGTGGCGGACCCGCTGCTCGAGGACACGCCGGTGGACGTGGATCTGCAGGTGATCCTCGGCAAGCCGCCGAAGATGTTGCGCGACGTGACGCACGTGGAACGCGAGGGCGACGCCCTGGCGCTCGACGGCGTGGCGCTGAAGGAGGCTGCCTACCGCGTGCTGCGCCACCCGGCGGTGGCCGACAAGACCTTCCTCGTTGCCATCGGCGACCGCACGGTGGGTGGCTTGTGCTCGCGCGACCCGTTCGTCGGACCGTGGCAGGTGCCGGTGGCCGACTGTGCCGTGACGCTGATGGACTTCGAGGACGTCGCGGGCGAGGCGTTCGCCGTCGGCGAGCGCACGCCCCTCGCCGCCGTCAACGCGCCGGCGTCCGGACGGATGGCGGTGGGCGAGGCGCTGACCAACATCGCCGCGGCACGCATCGCGTCCATCGATCGCGTGAAGCTCTCGGCCAACTGGATGGCGGCGGCGGGCTATCCGGGGGAGGACGCCGCGCTCTACGACACCGTCGAGGCGGTCGGGCTGGAGCTTTGCCCGCAGCTGGGCGTCTCGATTCCCGTGGGCAAGGATTCCCTGTCCATGCGCACGGCCTGGGACGGGAAGGAGGTGGTGGCGCCCGTGTCGCTCGTCGTCTCCGCGTTCGCGCCGGTGGAGGATGCGCGCGGCACGCTCACGCCGCGCCTGCGTACGGACCTCGGGGAGACCGAGCTCGTGCTGCTCGACCTGGGGCAGGGCAGGAACCGGCTCGGCGGGTCCATCCTCGCGCAGGTGCATTCGAAGTTCGGCCGCGAGGTGCCGGACCTCGACGATCCGCAGCTCCTGAAGGGGCTGTTTGCCGCCGTTCAGCAGCTGGCGCGCGACGGGCTCATCGTCGCCTATCACGACCGCTCGGACGGGGGGCTGTTCGCCGTCGTGTGCGAGATGGCCTTCGCCGGACGTTGCGGCGTGACCGTGAACCTCGACACCCTCGCGTTCGACGCGCTGACCGAGGACGTGGACGGCTTTCGCCGCAGCGGCGAGGAGCAGCTCTCCGGGCGCGTGCGCGACCAGGTGCTGAGGTGCCTGTTCAGCGAGGAGCTGGGCGCGGTGCTGCAGATCCGCGCGGGAGATCGCGCGCAAGTGATGGATGCGCTGCGCCAGGCGGGGCTGGGGCCGGTGTCGCATCTCATCGGCACCCTGAACCCGCGCGACGAGATCGTCTTCACGCGCAATGCGAAGCCCCTGTTCGCGGAGAAGCGCGTCGACCTGCAGCGCGCCTGGTCGGAGACGACCTACCTGATGCAGAAAATGCGCGACAACCCCGAGTGCGCGCAGCAAGAGTACGACCGGATCCTCGATGTCGCTGATCCCGGCCTTTCCGTCCGGCTGACCTTCGATCCCGGCGAGGTCTTCGTCCACACCGGCGCGCGCCCGCGCATCGCCATCCTCAGGGAGCAGGGCGTCAATGGCCAGATCGAGATGGCCGCCGCGTTCCACCGCGCCGGCTTCGAGGCGGTGGACGTGCACATGTCCGACCTGATCTCCGGCCGGACCGCCCTGTCTTCCTTCAAGGGGTTCGCGGCCTGCGGCGGCTTCTCGTACGGGGACGTGCTGGGCGGCGGCCAGGGCTGGGCCAAGTCCATCCTCTTCAACAACCGGGCACGCAAGGAGTTCGAGGCCTTCTTCGCGCGCGCCGATACCTTCGCGCTCGGCATCTGCAACGGCTGCCAGATGATGTCGGCGCTGAAGGAGCTCGTGCCGGGGGCGCAGCACTGGCCGTCCTTCGAGCGCAACCGCTCCGAGCAGTTCGAGGCGCGCCTGGTGATGGTCGAGATCGTGGACAGCCCGTCCATCGTGTTCCGGGGCATGGCTGGCTCCCGCATGCCCGGCGTCACCGCGCACGGCGAGGGGCGGGCGCAGTTCGCCTCGGCGGCCGATCGCTCCAGGGCCATCGTCGCCGCGCGCTTCGTCGACAACCGCGGCCAGGTGACGGAGACCTATCCGCTGAATCCCAACGGCTCGCCGGAGGGCATCACCGGCCTGACCACCGAGGATGGGCGGTTTACCATTCTCATGGAGCATCCCGAGCGGGTGTTCAGGACGGTCCAGATGTCCTGGGCGCCGGACGGGGCGGGGGAAGATTCGCCGTGGATGCGGATGTTCAGGAACGCGAGGACCTGGGTGGGAGGACGAGGATGAGGGCTGCGCTGTTTGCCGCCATGCTGCTGCTCGCGGGCTGCGCCAGCATGGACAAGAGCGAGTGCCTCAATGCCGACTGGTACGCCGTCGGGCTGGAGGATGGCGCGCGCGGCCACAGCGTCGAGCGCCTCGGCGCCCACCGGCGCGCCTGTGCCGAGCACAACGTCGCGCCGGACGGCGAAGGCTACGCCGCCGGCCACCGCGAAGGACTCAAGTCCTTCTGCACCTACGAGCGCGGCTACGCGCTCGGGCGTGCCGGGAAAACCGCCTCGACCACCTGCCCGCCGGCATTGCGCGACGCCTTTCTCGCTGGTTACGGGCGTGGCAGGGACCTGCACGGCCTCACGCGGCGGCTCGAGGAGGTGAATACCGACATCCGCAAGACGAAGGCGGGCTTGAGCGAGCCCGGCGTCAGCCCGCGCACGCGCGAACAGCTCGCCGAGCGGCTGGAAGGCCTGTCGCGCGAGGCCGCGCAGCTCGAGCAGGACATCGCGCGCCTGGAGCGAAGGAGCAGGCCATGATCGAACACACCCTCGACACCACGAACGCCATCCTCTACGTGCGGCCGAAATCCGCTCTCGAGAAAGAGGACTTCGCGCAGCTCGCGAAGGCGGTCGACCCGTTTCTGCAGAAGAGTGGAAATCTCGCCGGGATCATCATCGAGGCGCCCGGCTTCCCCGGTTGGGACAGCCTCGGCGCGATGGCGGCCCATTTCCGCTTCGTGCGCGAGCATCACACGCGCGTCAAGAAAGTCGGCCTGGTCACCGATTCCGCCATCGGCAACGTCGCGGAGCGCCTGGCGTCGCACTTCGTCGCGGCGCAGATCAGGCATTTCGCCGGCGGTGATCTCGAGGCGGCGAAGCAGTGGGTGATGCAGACCGCCTGAGCCGCGCGCCCATGGGCACACCCGTCTACGCTCTCAATCTCTTCAATGTCGCCAGCAAGGACGAGTACCTCGCGTACTCACGGCGCTCGGCCAGGGAGGTGCAGGCCCACGGCGGGCGCGTGGTCGCGCTCGGCAGGTTCCGCGAGGCGGCCGCCGGCGCCATCGAGCCGCGCTCGGTGATGATCCTGGTGGAGTGGGCCTCCAAGGAGGCGTTCGACAGCTACTGCAACGATCCGCGGCTCGCGGACCTGCACCCGCACCGCGTCCACGGCACGCGCGACTACATCTGGCACCTGTTCGACCGGCTCGACGACCTGCGGCCGCTGCTCAAGTAGCAGGCGGCTCAGCGCGCCTCGCGCAGGTTCTCGCGCGCAGCTTCCGCCTCCTCGCGCGCTTCGAGATGCAGCTTGTAGGCGACGTAGTACTTGAAGATGTCGCGCACGTAGTACACCGGCTCGCGCCCGACCGAGCGGCCGACCGTGACCTCGACGTTGTCGAACCAGACGTGGGCGTCCAGCCCCCGGCGTCCCGCCTCGCGCCGCAGCTGCGACACGCGCGTCGGCCCGGCGTTGTACCCCGCCATCGCGAACAGCGTGCGGTTCTGCTCGTCCATCTCCGGGTCGTCGAAGTAGCGGTCCATGAGGCGCCGAAGGTACTTCGCGCCGGCGTGGATGTTCGGCTCGAGCTTGCGGATGTCGCCTACGCCCATTGCCTTGCCGGTGCTCGGCAGGAGCTGCATGACGCCGACGGCGCCGGCCGCGCTGCGCGCGTTCTGGCTGAGCCGCGACTCGCGGTAGCCCTGCGCTGCCAGCATCAGCGGATCGATGTGGTAACGCGCTCCGTACTTCTGGAACAGGGCGAGCATCTCCTGGAACTTCTTCCACTCGGCGGAGCGCGTGTTGTTCTCGATGCGCTTGATGCGCCGGCGCGTCTCCAGCAGCTGCCACTCGGTGATCTTGCCGGCGTGCTCGCGGCTGCCGAGGAAAGCGTTCACCTCGCTCGCGAGCGCGCTGCTGTCCTTGCGGAACGCCCAGCCGATGTCCGCGCCCGTGCGCAGGGCGAGCTGTGGACGTGGCTCGATCTTCGGCAGGATCTTCGCCCACAGCTGCGCCTTCCAGTCGTCGACCACGATGATGGACAGCTGGCCCGCAGCAAGCATCTCCATGAGGTCCTCGTCCTCCAGCGCGTCCGGCACGATGCGCAGGCGCAGCGGCGCGCGGCGCTCGCGTACGAAGCGCGCGCTCAGCGCCGTCAGGCTCTCGTAGTAGCTCGAGGCCAGCCGCACGTGCACTTCCCGGCCGGCAAGGTCCTCGAGCGCGGCGAGCGGCGGCGAGGCCGGTCCGGTGACCACGATCTCGGAGACTCCTTGCAGCTCCGGGACCGAGAACTCGACCAGCTGCTCGCGCAACGGCGTGATGGTGAGGTTGGCGACCGCCAGGTCGCCGCGCCCCTCGACCAGGCGCTGCAGCAGCGTCTCGCGCGGCACCGGGATGAGCACCACGCTGATCGGCCGCGCGCCCAGCTCGCGGCGGTATTTGCGGTTCAGCCATACCTCGAACTCGCGCACCAGCTCCGCGCTGAGGCCGCGCGGCGCGCCGCGCTCGAGGTAGAACAGCGTGCGGCTGTGCGGCAGCAGCGCGCGCACCAGGCGCACCTGCTTCATCTGCGCGAAGTCCCGCCTGGCGGGGGCGGTGATCCGCTCGAGGTCGAGGTCCGCGTGCTCGCGTGCCTGCTCGGCCGGCGTGGCCGCCGGCAGGCACAACAGCGCGGCGCACAGCAGGCCGCGCGCCCGCGCTACGGGTCTGGGCGTCGTGGGCGGCAAGCGAAAATTCTATTCTGCCGCCGGCCGGGCCGGGTGCTTTAATGGCCAGCCATGGCCGAAACCCGCCCCGACCCGGACCGCGCCGTCGACCGCGAGGCGATCGATCTGCACGCGCGCAAGCTGGTCGCCGAGAAGGCGGCCCGCGACCGCGAGCGCTTCGAGCGCCTGGGCCGCCAGCCCCTGTCGGCCGTGGAGACGCTGGCCGTCGTGCTGGCGGTGGCCGCCGTGGTGCTGGTGGCAGGCCTCGCGCTGATCGCGCAGCGCTGAGCGCCCCGATGATGAGACAATGGCGGTCATGAGCGATCCTGAACAAGACGCAAGGCGCGCCCGCCTGAAGGAGCTGCTGGCGATTCCTGATCGCGAGCGCACGGACGCGCAATGGGACGAGCTGAATGAGCTCGAGATCATGATGGCGGTCGCCAACCGCCAACTTTCGCCGCAATCGCCCCAGATGCAGAAGGGCAACGGGCAGGGCGGCCCCCCGCGGCACGGCGGCGGCGGGCAGCAGCACCCCGGCGGCCAGGGGCAGGGGCGCAAGTTCCACAACCGTCCGCGCCGCGGCAGGCCCCCCCCGGGACGTTAGCCCCGCTGCGGCCTGCCGCCGGGTATGATCGCGGCACCTTCCATCGCAAGGACAAGGAGGCCGCACCGTGAACCAGTTTCAGCCATTGGCGCTGCTCGCTGCGCGTATTCTGCTCGCCTGGATGTTCCTCTACTCGGGCTTCGGCAAGATCACCAATTCCGCCGGGGCCATGAAGTACATGGCGAGCAAGGGCATGCCCTTCATCGAGCCGCTGCTGTGGGGGGCGATCGTCATCGAGGTCATCGGCGGACTGATGCTGGTGGTGGGCTGGAAGACGCGCCTGGCCGCATGGGCGATCCTCGGCTTCGTCTTCCTCACCTCGGTCATCTTCCACAACTTCTGGGCGGTGCCGGCGGAGCAGGCGTACCTGCAGGCCATCATGTTCAACAAGAACCTCGCCATCATGGGCGGGCTGCTCTACGTGGCCTTCATGGGCCCGGGCAGGCTGAGCGTCGACAAGGCCTAGCGGGAGAGCGGATGTCCATCACGCGCCACGAATCCGGGCCGCTGCTGTCGCTGGCCGTCGAGCACGGCGACACCGTCTACCTGGCGGGCATCGTCGCCAAGGACCTGAAGAAGGACGTCAAAGGCCAGACCGAAGAGGTGCTGGCGGAGATCGACCGGCTGCTCGCCAAGGCGGGCTCGCACAAGTCGAAGATCCTGCAGGCCACCATCTGGGTCCCCGACATCCGCCTGCGCGGCGCGATGAACGAGGTGTGGACCAAGTGGGTGGACCCGAAGAACCTGCCGGGCCGCGCCTGCATCGAGGCGAAGCTCGCGGACCCGGCGGCCCTCGTGGAGATTATGGTTACTGCTTCGAAGTAGCCGGCGCCATGCCGGGGGCGTCGGCCATCGCGCCGCGCTTGTAGACGATCTTCTTCGTGCCGCCGTCGCAGGTGCCGACAACCTTGCCGTCCTCGGGACCGTCCTTGTCGACGATGGTGGTGGTGAACACCTGGACGCCGTTCTTGGTGATCTTGGCGTCGATCTCGGACTTCAGCTCGTTGCAGTCCTTGCGCTGCGCCAGCGCCGGGCTGACGGCGAGGGCAAGAACCAGGGCCAGTGCGGACTTGTACATGTGGTCGCTCCCGTGTTGAGTTCGAAAAGCGCGGCTATTGTGCCCTAGTACCGGCCGGTGCGGATGAAGCGCGCGATGCCCGCGACGACTTCCGCCTCCTGTCCGATGTAGGCGTGCGGCGAGCGGCCTTCGCAGGCCGCCAGCCCGGTCTTCGTGCCGCCCGGCCCGCCCTGGACCGTGACCGCCTGCTTGGGCAGGGACTTGACGCGATCGGCCACCCCGCCCATGCCGCTGGCCGGTGACCGCCCGCAGGCGTCGTCCGCGTGCCCGACGATCAGGAAGGGGATGCGAATGCGCTCCAGCGGCACGTCGTGCACCGTCTGCGCTGTCCACGGCATGCGCCCGCCCGTGGTGCCAACCGTGACCGCCGAGGTAAGCACCATGCCATCCGGGGCGGCACCGTCCGCGAGTTGTGCCGCTGCGTTCGCGGCGGAGATCGCGCCGCGGCTCGTGCCCACGACCCAAACCGGCCCCGGAACCCGCGCGCGCAAGTCGGCGATCACCTTGCCGATGTCCTGCGCATGCTCCGACTGCGCGCGGAAACCGCCCAGCCCCTCGTTGCTCTGGTAGTCCGAGGGCGCATCGACGAGCGCCGTCGCGAATCCTTCGCGCTGGAAAAACTCCTGCGAGCGCACGAGCGAGTTGCCCTTGAGCTTGCGCGCGCAGCCCTGCGCGTCGAGGTCGAGGAAGCCGCCGCCTCCGGCAAGCAGCACGAGCGAGGCCTTCGCACCCTGCGGGATCGTCAGGGCGTAGCGCGTGGTGGTGCCGGAATGCGTGGGCAGGGTAACCACCTCGCCGCAGGCGAAGGCCTGCGCAGCACAGGTTGCGGCGAGCGCGGCGAATGCGAGTCTCATAGCATCTCCAGGGGCCGGGCATGGTTCGGGGGCGGGAAAGCGGCGTCAAGCGCGCGCAGCGCTCCGGCGTCGAGCACGAGATCGAGCGCCTTGCGGTTTTCGCGTACATGCGCGACCGAGGCCGCCTTGGGAATCGTCACCACGCCATCCTGCCGCAGTACCCACGCGAGCGCCACCTGCGCGGGCGTCGCGACAAGCCGCTGTGCGACCGCGCGCAGCACCTTGTGCCCGAGCAGGCGCCCCTGCTCGATGGGCGTGTAGGCCATGATCGGCATGCCGCGCTCGTGGCACCAGGGCAGCAGGTCGAACTCGATGCCGCGGCGCGTGAGGTTGTAGAGCACCTGGTTCGTCGCGCAGGCCTTGCCGTCGGGCAACGCCGCGAGGCGCTTCATCTCCCGCAGATCGAGGTTGGAGACGCCCCAGGCGCGGATCTTCCCGCTCGCGCGCAGGTCTTCGAAGCCGCGCACCGTCTCCTCGAGCGGGTAGGACCCCGACCAGTGCAGCAGGTAGAGCTCGACGCGATCGGTCTTCAGGCGCCGCAGGCTCGCCTCGCACGAATGCACGACGCCCTTGCGCGACGCATTCGACGGCAGCACCTTGCTGACGAGGAAGACCTTTTCGCGCTGCCCGGCGATCGCCTCGGCGGCCAGCGACTCCGCGCGTCCGTCGCCGTACATCTCGGCGGTGTCGATGAGCGTAAGGCCGAGCGCGATGCCCTCGCGCAGCGCGGCGATCTCCTCCTTGCGCCGTGCTGCCTGGTCGCCCATGTTCCAGGTGCCCTGGCCGAGGCGAGGCATGGCCGGGCTCACGGCAACGGCTCCAGCAGGATTGCGTTGCACTGCATGACTTCGCCTGGCGCTGCACGGCAGCTTGCGGCATGCGTGCGGTATCCGTCAGCGAGCGGGCCGGGCGCGCAACGCATGCTAATCGGAAGTCGACACGATCCGGCCGGTGGCGGCGTCGATCAGCGCGACGCTGCAGGGGCGCGGAGACATGCTCGCCTCGATGCGGTAGCGCGCTGACGGTGCGAGCTCGACCGTCAGCTCGCGCTGGAAGCTTTGCGCATCGCCGATCATGATGCTGAGGTTCATCCGGCAGTGCACGCCGAGGCGCCGCCGGCCCGGCGCCACGCTCACAGCATCGCCCGACAGCACCGGCCGGCCGTCGATGCCGTTCAGCCGCGCTTCGCAGATCGGCGTGCCGGACTGGCCGCAGAACTGGGCGTTTGCCGAGAAGGCCGCGACGCGCGCCGCGTCCGGCGGCGCGGACGCGCAGCCGCCGAGCACGAGCAGCGCGGGCAGGGCGCGCTTCATTCGAAAAGGTGGAGCACGCCGTCCAGCCCCGAGAAGTCCAGCGCGCAATGGGCTTGCGCCTTCACCACCGGCTTCGCGCGGTAGGCCACCGACAGGCCTGCCTCGGCCATCATCTTCAGGTCGTTGGCGCCGTCGCCGATGGCCACCGTCTGCTCGCGCGCCGCGCCGAGCGCATGCGCCACCTCGCGAAAGCGCGCCGCCTTGGCGTCGGCGTCCACGATGCGCCCGACGAGACCGCCCGTCAGCCGGTCGCCGTCCAGCTCGAGCGCGTTGGCGATGGTGTAGTCCAGGCCGAGGCGCTGCTTGAGCCGGTCGGTGAAGAAGCTGAAGCCGCCCGAGACGAGCAGCAGCTTCACGCCATGGCGCCTGCATGCCGCGACCAGGGCCTCGGCGCCGGGCGACAGGCGCAGCCGCTCGCGGTAGACCTGCTCGAGCGCCTCGAGGTGCAGGCCGGCGAGCAGGGCGACGCGCTGGCGCAGGCTCTCGGGATAGTCGATCTGCCCGCGCATGGCGCGCGCGGTGATCGCCGAGATCTCGGCCTTCCGGCCGAGCATGTCGCCAAGCTCGTCGATGCACTCTATGGTGATGAGCGTCGAGTCCATGTCCATGGCGAGGAGTTTCAGGTCGGCCAGGCGCCGGCCCGCGGCGACGACGGCGCAGTCCAGCCCGAGCTCGCGGCAGCGCTCGCGCACTGCCGGGTTGTCCTGGGCGCCGCGCAAGCGGAACGCCTTGGCCGCGATCTGCTCCGCCTCGCGCGCCCCTGCGAGCCGCGCGATCTCCGCGGCGTGCGCCGCTTGCGCCTGCGCGCCCTGCACGACGAGGTTCATGCGGCGAGCTCTCCCAGGATCTGCTTCACGGCGCGCGCGCGGTCCTGCCAAGCGGGCATCTTCGCTGTCAGCCGCAGCTTCTCCGGCCCGGAGACGCGCAGGTCGCCGCGCCGCTGCACCAGCGCGATGACGCGGGCGCCGTCGACCGGCGGCTTGGGCACGAACTGCAGCAGCGCCGCCTCGTGCGTGGCATCGATCCGTGCCACGCCCAGCGGGCGCGCCGCGATGCGCAGCGCGTGGCATTCGAGCAGCGCCTGCGCCGGCTCGGGCAGCGTGCCGAAGCGATCGACCAGTTCCTCGCGCAGCGCGTCCAGCGCGTCGCGCGACTCGCAGTTCGCCATGCGCTTGTACAGCGTCAGCCGCTCGTGCACGTCGCTGCAGTAGCCTTCCGGCAGCAGCGCCGGCGCGTGCAGGTTGATCTCGGTGGCGACGTCGAGCGGCTGCTCGAGGTCGACGTGGCGGCCCGACCTGAGCGCGCGCACGGCGCGCTCCAGCATCTGCGCGTAGAGGTTGAAGCCCACTTCCTGGATCTCGCCCGACTGCGACTCGCCCAGCACCTCGCCCGCGCCGCGGATCTCGAGGTCGTGCATGGCGAGGTAGAAGCCCGAGCCGAGCTCCTCCATCATCTGGATGGCCTCCAGCCGCTTCTTGGCGTTGGCCGAGAGCGCCTCCTCGGGCGGCGTGAGCAGGTAGGCGTAGGCCTGGTGGTGCGAGCGCCCGACGCGCCCGCGCAGCTGGTGCAGCTGCGCGAGGCCGAAGCGGTCCGCGCGGTGGATGACGATGGTGTTGGCGGTCGGGACGTCGATGCCGGTCTCGATGATCGTCGTGCACAGCAGCAGGTTGAAGCGCTGGGCGTAGAAGTCGCGCATCACGCGCTCCAGCTCGCGCTCGCGCATCTGCCCGTGCGCCACGGCCATGCGCGCCTCGGGCAGCAGCCGCGCCAGGCGCTCGCGCATCTGGCCGATGGTATCCACCTCGTTGTGCAGGAAGTACATCTGCCCGCCGCGCCGCAGCTCGCGCAGCGCCGCCTCGCGCACCAGCCCCTCGGACCAGGGCGCGGCGAAGGTCTTGATGGCGAGGCGCTTCTCCGGGGCGGTGGCGATGACCGAGAATTCGCGCAGCCCCTCCAGCGACAGGGCGAGCGTGCGCGGAATGGGCGTGGCGGTGAGCGTCAGCACGTCGACCTCGGCGCGCAGCGCCTTCAACGCCTCCTTCTGGCGCACGCCGAAGCGGTGCTCCTCGTCGACGATGGCCAGTCCCAGGCGCGCGAACTTCACGTCGCGCGACAGCAGCTTGTGCGTGCCGATGACGATGTCCACCTCGCCCGCGGCGAGCGCCTTGAGCGTCGCGGCGGCTTCCTTCGCCGTGCGGAAGCGCGACAGCTCGGCGAGCTTGACCGGCCAGTCGGCAAAGCGGTCGCTGAAGGTCTGGAAGTGCTGCTCGGCGAGCAGCGTCGTCGGGCAGAGGAGCGCCACCTGCTTGCGGTCGGCGACCGCGACGAACGCGGCGCGCAGCGCCACCTCGGTCTTGCCGAAGCCGACGTCGCCGCAGATCAGGCGATCCATCGGCTTGCCCGCGGTCATGTCCTGGACCACCGCCTGGATGGCGGCCGCCTGGTCGGGCGTCTCCTCGAAGCCGAAACCGTCGGCGAACGCGTCGAGATCGTGCGCCTGCACGCGGAACGCATGGCCCTCGCGCGCCGCGCGCTTCGCGTAGAGCGCGAGCAGCTCGGCGGCGGTATCGCGCACCTGCTTCGCGGCGCGCGCCTTCGCCTTGTCCCACTGGCCGCTGCCCAGCTTGTGCAGCGGCGCGGCCTCGGCCTGCGCTCCCGAATAGCGCGAGATGACGGCGAGCTGCGAGACAGGCACGTACAGCTTGTCGCCGCCCTCGTACTGCAGGTGCAGGAACTCGGTCGGTCCCTCGCCCAGATCGAGGCTCACCAGGCCGTGGTATCGCCCGATGCCGTGCTGCGCGTGTACCACCGGGTCGCCGATGCGCAGCTCGGACAGGTCGCGCAGCATCCCCTCGACCGAGCTTTCCTTGCGCGCGCCGCGCGCGCGCCGGCGCACGGTGCCCGCATACAGCTCCGCCTCCGTGACCACGCACCAGCCTTCGGCGGGCAGGGCGAAGCCTTCCGCGAGCGGCGCCACGGTAAGGCCGAAGGCCTGCCCGCCTTGCGACCACGCCGCGAAGTCGGCGACCGGCTCGGGCGCGAGGCCGTACTCGGCGAAGTAGGCGAGCATGGTCTCGCGCCGGCCCGGTGACTCCGCGGCCACCAGCACGCGCAGGCCGCACTCGCCCAGGAAGCGCCTGAACATGGCCAGCGGGTCCTGCGCGCGCCGCTCCACGGCGAGCGCCGGCAGCGACGCGCTCGCCAGGTCGTCCTCGGCCGCCACGCGGCGCAGCGCGCGCGCGGCGACGTGGAATTCCTCCGCCGGCACGAAGATGTGCTCCGGCGGCAGCAGCGGCCGCGCGGCGTCGCCGCCGAGCAGCCGGTAGCGCGAGCTCGCGTCGCGCCAGAAGGCGTCCACTGCCGCGGGGACGTCGCCGAGGCGCGCGAGCGCGGCCTGCGGCGGCAGGTAGTCGAACAGCGTCGCCGCCTGCTCGAAGAACAGCGGCAGGTAGTACTCGACGCCGCCCGCGGGGATGCCGGCCGAGACATCGCGGTACACGCCCTTCTTCGAAGGATCGCCCTCGAACATCTCGCGCCAGCGGCTGCGGAAGCGCGCGCGTCCCGCGTCGTCGAGCGGAAACTCGCGCGCCGGCAGCATGCGCACCTCCTTCACCGGATAGAGCGTGCGCTGCGTATCCACGTCGAAGGTGCGGATCGCCTCGATCAGGTCGTCGTCCAGATCGAAGCGGTAGGGCAGCTGGCTCCCCGTAGGGAACAGGTCGATCAGCCCGCCGCGAAAGCAGAACTCGCCCGGCGCCACCACCTGCGTGACGTGCTGGTAGCCCGCGGTGGCGAGCTGGGCGCGCAGCGCCTCGGCGTCCAGCCGCTCGCCCTGCGCGAGAAAGAACGTGCGCGCGGCGAGGTAGGAGGGCGGACACAGGCGCACCAGCGCGGTCTGCGCGGGCACGAGGGCGAGGTCGAAGTCGCCGCGCTGGATGCGATACAGCGTCGCCAGCCGCTCGGAGACCAGATCCTGGTGCGGCGAGAACGCGTCGTAGGGCAGCGTCTCCCAGTCGGGCAGCAGGCAGGCGCGCAGTCGCGGCGCGAACCACGAGACTTCTTCGAGCAGGCGCTGCGCGTCACGCGCCGTCGCGGTGATCACGGCGAGAGGCGCGTGCGCGTCGGCCAGGCGGCAAAGGGCGAGCGCGTCCGCCGAGCCCGCGAGTCCCGCCGGGCGCGGGTCCCCGGGATGCGGGTCGCGCAGCATTTGGATTGTCATTATACTTGCTTGAATTCATGAGGTTTTTACTTTGACTTGCGTTGCACTGATTCCTGCCGCGGGCAGCGGCAGCCGCGCAGCGCGCGCGCTGCCCAAGCAGTACGCGACGCTCGCAGGCAGGCCGATGCTCTGGCACGCGGTCGCCGCAGTGTGCCGGCCGCCGGTCGAGACGGTGTTCGTGGTGCTCGCGCCGGGCGACACGGCGTTCAAGAGCTGCGACTGGAGCGCGTTCGCCGGGCGTCTGGAGCCGCTGTACTGCGGCGGCGAGTCGCGGCGCGACTCGGTCTTCAACGGGCTCGTGGCGGCGATGGCTGCGGTGCACGCTGACGATTGGGTTCTGGTGCACGACGCCGCGCGCCCCTGCCTGCCGGCGGCCGACCTCGAGCGCCTGGTCGCGGAGTGCCGCGACGACCAGATCGGCGGCATCCTCGCCATGCCGGTGGCCGAGACTGTCAAGCGCGTGGCGAAGGACGAAGCCGGCGCGCAGCGCGTCGCCGGTACCGACGATCGCGCGCAGCTGTGGCTGGCGCAGACGCCACAGATGTTCCGCGCCGGACTGCTCGCCGAGGCGCTCGGCAAGGCGCCGGTGACGGTCACCGACGAGTCGGGCGCGGTCGAGGCGATGGGCCTGCGGCCGCGGCTGGTGCTGGGCAGCCGCGAGAACCTGAAGGTGACCTACGCAGAAGACGTGGCGATCGCCGAGTCGATCCTGGCGAGGCGCGCATGAGGATCGGCCAGGGATTCGACGTGCACGCGCTGGTGCCGGGCCGCAGGCTCGTGCTGGGCGGCGTGCACATCCCGCATCACCTCGGGCTCGAAGGACATTCGGACGCCGACGTGCTGCTGCACGCGCTGTGCGACGCGCTGCTCGGCGCCGCGGGCCTGGGGGACATCGGCCGGCACTATCCCGACACCGACGCGCAATTCGCCGAGATCGACAGCCGGCGCCTGCTGCGCGACGTCGCGGCCAAGCTCGCCGCCGCCGGCTGGCGCGTGGTCAACGTGGACGCCACGGTGGTCGCGCAGGCGCCGCGCCTCGCGCCGCACTTCGCGGCCATGATCGCCAACATCGCCGCCGACCTGGGGCTCGCCCCGGGGGCGGTGAATCTCAAAGCCACGACCACCGAGGGCCTGGGCTTCACCGGCCGGGGCGAGGGCATCGCCGCGACGGCCGTGGCGCTCATCGAAAAGGGCTGACCATGTATTCGCCGCCGTACAACCGCGTCGAGGACCGGCGCGAGCTCGTGGAGTTCATGCGCGCCAACAGCTTCGCGCTGCTGGTGACCGCCGCGGGCGGCGCACCGACGGCGTCGCACCTGCCGGTCACGGTCGCCGACGGCGACGGCGGCCTGGTGATCCACTCGCACATGGCCAGGCCCAATCCGCAGTGGCAGGAATTCTTCGACGACGAGGTGCTGGTCGTGTTCTCCGGCCCGCATGCCTACGTCTCGCCGCGCTGGTACGAGGCGACCGAGCGCGTGCCGACGTGGAACTATGCGGCAGTGCACGCCTACGGCAAGGTGCGGGTGACCACGGACAAGGCGGCCAAGCTCGAGGCGCAGCGGCGGCTGGTCGCCGAGCTCGATCCCGAATGGCTGCCGAGATTCGACGCGCTGCGCGCGGAGTACATCGCGCAGATGCTCGAAGGCATCGTCACGTTCGATGTCGCCGTGACGCGCCTGGAGACGCGCTGGAAGCTGTCGCAGAACCGCGGGCGGCGCGAGCAGGAGCTGATCGCCCTCGAGCTCGAAAAGTCCGCGGATCCGTCGCTGCACGCGCTCGCCGCATTGACGCGCAGGCACCTGGTCGAGCGCTGATGCGGCTGTTCTTCGCCTCCTGGCCGCCCGCCGGGGTGGCCAGCGCGCTCTCCGCCTGGGCGCAGGCGGCGCGGCGCGACTGCGGCGGGCGGGCCACCCGCCCGGACAGAATTCACCTGACGCTCGCGTTTCTCGGTGATGCGGATCCGGACGAGGCGAGGGCGACCGCAGCGGCGGTGCGTCTGCCCGGGTGCGCATTCGCCATCGAGCAGGCGCGCTACTGGGTGCACAACCGGATTGTCTGGGTGGGACCTGCGGAAACCCCGGCCGAGCTGTCGGCACTGGCCGAGGTGCTCGGGGAGGAGCGCGGCTTCGCCGCGCACGTCACGCTTCTGCGCAAAGCGCGACCGGCCGCGTTGCCCCCGGTCCCGGCGCTGGAATGGCCGGTACCGGAGTTCGTCTTGGTCGGCTCTAGGCTGTCGGCCGAAGGCCCGAGCTACGAGGTGCTCGGGCGCTACGCGCTGGGATGAGCCTGCGCAGCGCCATCGTCGCGCCGTAGACGAGCGCGGCGAACATCTCGGCCTGCGCGAGCCAGGCCATCGCCAGTTCGCGCTCGGCGCGCGGCAGCGGCAAGGCTTCCACGCGCGCGTACAGAGGTTCGTGTCGGGTTTTCATGGCCCTAAGATAGGCCGCCTCCGCGCGCATGGCCATGCGGATCCGTCATAGAGGATCATGGCCGAACACATGCTGACCCTCTCCGGGCCTGCGCAGCCACGACAAGGCGGCATGGAGCGCCGCGGCGAAGGCCTCCGCCTGATCCAGACGGGCCTTGGCGAGCTCTCGGTCTGCGGGCGTCATCCGCATCGCGTCGAGTCGGAGGTAGAAGGTTTCAAGTTCCGTGATCGTCATCTGTAACTCCATCGCCGTACGTTGAGGTGGTCGTTTGGTGCGCCGCAATATTAAAGTGGCAATCAAACTACGCTACCTATCTATCTATAAGAAAGGCAACTATTTGACCACTCTCCCTCTCTTGAGTTGCATTGCAACATACACGCAGCGCGGGCGCATTGACTCCGGTCAAGATGGCTTGCGCAGCGCGGCGCGGGCCGCGAGCGCGAGCGCCGCGACGATCAGCGCCATTCCCGCCCAGTCGAGCGCGCTGGGCCGCTCGCCCAGCAGCGCCGCGCTGAACAGCGCGCCGAGCACGGGCACGGCCAGGATGCCGAAGCTCGCCGTGCCCGCGTCCAGCCGCTGCAGCGCCCAGAACCACAGGAACCAGCCGAGCGCGCTCACCAGCACGCCGTTGTAGACGATCGCGAACACGAGCGCGGCGTTCCAATGCGCCGGCTCCCCCGGGACGACGAGGGCCAGCGCGGCGAGCGCGCCGCCGCCGAACAGCACCTGCCAGGCGATGAGCGAGAGCGTGTCCACGCGCGCGCGCGTCTGCAGGTGCTTGGTGGCGATCACGCCCAGCCCCCACACCACGCCGGAGGCGAGCGCGAGCAGGTCGGGCAGGCCGGGCGCGGCGCCCGGGCCGATCAGCAGCAGCAGGCCGGCCAGGCCGATGGCGAGCGCCAAGCCCTGGCCGGCCGACGGGCGCTCGCCGAGCAGCGGCCAGGCGAACAGCGTGACCCAGAACGGCATCGTGTAGTTGAGCACCGCCGTCTTGCCGACCGCGCCACTCTTCAGCGCCCAGGTGGCGAGCGCGAACGTGGCCGTGGTCTGCAGCAGCCCGATGACGAGCACCTGCGGCGCATGCGTGAGGCGGATCGGCCTGCGCAGCACCACGGCCGCGCCGAACAGGCAGCCCGCCGCGAGCGCAAAGCGCCAGGCGAGGAACTCGAACGGGTCGGCGTGGCGCACCCCCACCTTCAAGACGACCCAGTTGAAGCCCCAGACCAGGCTGATGGCGGCGAGCACGGCGAGCGCCAGGCCGTGCTGCCGCGCGCTCACGCTGCCGTCCCGAGCACGAGACGCGCGGCGAGCCCGCCCCCCGGGCGCTGTGCGAGCTCCAGGCGCCCGCCGTGCGCGCGCGCCACGCGGTCGACGATCGCCAGGCCGAGCCCGGCGCCGCCGCGGCCGCCACGCGCTTCGTCCAGGCGCGTAAAGGGGCGCTTCAGGCGCTCGGCCTCGTTCTCGGGGATGCCGGGGCCGCGGTCGAGCACTTCGACCACGATCTGCGCGCCGTCGCGCCGCGCCTGCACCTCCACCGGCTCGCCGGCGTAGCGCAGCGCGTTGTCGATCAGGTTGCCGATCGCGCGCCGCAGGGCCAGGCGCGCGATCGGAAAGGGCGGCACCTGGGCCGGCGTCACGACCACGTTCTTGCCGAGCTTCGCGTAGTGCTCGCCGATCTCCGCGAGCAGGGGGCCGAGCGCCTGCGCCGAGCGCGCTTCGCTCTCGCCGCGCGCGAACTCGAGGAACTGGCCGACCACCTGGTCCATTTCCTCGATGTCGGCGTGCATACCCTGCGCCGCGGCGGGGTCCGCGCCGCTCATCTCCAGCGCCAGGCGCAGGCGCGAAAGCGGGGTGCGCACGTCGTGCGAGATGCCCGCGAGCACCATCGCGCGCTCGCGCTCCAGCGCCTCGAGGTCGCGCGCCATGCGGTTGAAGGCCGCGGACACCGTGACGAGCTCGCGCGGGCCGCTTTCGTCGAGCGGCGCCGGCGTCTGGCCGCTGCCCACGCGCAGCGCCGCGCCGGCGAGCGCGCGCAACGGGCGCGACAACGAGGCGGCGATCAGCGAGGCGCCGAGCAGCGCGAGCGCGAGCAGCAGGGCGCCCCAGCCGAGCCAGCCCAGTCCCAGCTCGGGCTCGAAGCGCTCGCGTGGCAGCATGACCCAGAACTCGTCCTCGTCGATGAGGAAGCTCACCCAGAAGCCGCGCATGCCGTCGCGCGCGACGGCGAAGCGCGTGGCGTCGCCCAGCTGCGCGCGCACGTGGCCGGCGACGCGCTCGAGGCGCCCGTCCGGGCGCAGCGGCACGAGGCGGTCCTCGTTGGTCACGGGGTAGACGCGGATGCCCTCGCGCTCGTTCAGGTCGATGAGCAGCTCGCGGCGCCGGTAAGGGTCGGCGTTGATCAGCGCGGCGCGCGTCAGGTTGACCACGCTCACCGCCTGCTGCGCCAGCTCGCGCGCGCGCGGCTCGCGCTCGGCGAGGCGCAGGATCTGGAAGGACGCCAGCACCGAGACGACCAGCAGCGCGGCGATCAGCAGGAACGACCGCCAGAAGAGCGTCATCCCTACTTGCGGCCGTCGGGGACGAACACATAGCCGTGGCCCCACACGGTCTGGATGTAGCGCGGGTGCGCGGGGTCGTCCTCTACGAGCTTCCTGAGGCGCGAGATCTGCACGTCGATGGCGCGGTCGAACACCTCGTACTCGCGCCCGCGCGCCAGCTCCATCAGCTGGTCGCGCGACAGCGGCTGGCGCGGGCGCTCCACCAGCACCTTGAGCACCGAGTATTCGCCCGTGGTCAGCGGCACGGGCTGGCCGTCGCGCTTGAGCTCGCGCGTCGCGGGCGAGAACTCGAACGCGCCGAAGCGGAACGTGCCGTCCTCCGCGCCCGGCGCGCCGGGCGGGCCGCCGCGCGGCCTGCGGCGCAGCACGGCGCCGATGCGCGCCACCAGCTCGCGCGGGTTGAACGGCTTGGGCAGGTAATCGTCGGCGCCCATCTCCAGGCCGACGATGCGGTCCACCTCGTCGCCCCTGGCGGTCAGCATGATGATGGCCGGCGCGCCACCCGCCGCGCGCAGTCGCCGGCAGATGGCGAGGCCGTCCTCGCCCGGCAGCATGAGGTCGAGCACGATGAGGTCGAAGCGCTCGCGCGACAGCAGCTTGTCCATGGCAGGCGCGTCGGCCACCGCGCGCACCTCGAACTTCTGCTCGCCGAGGTAGCGCGTCAGCAGGTCGCGCAGGCGTTGGTCGTCGTCGACCACCAGGATGCGGGTCTTCAGCTCGGCCATGGCGTTACGCAATGTTACAGAAAGCGCCCGCCGGGAGCCTTATCATGCGCGTGCCATGAGGCGCATTGCGTTCCTTCTGCTTGCCGCGCTCCTGCTGCCGCAGGGGACGGCGCTCGCCCAGGAGCGGGAGCGCCAGGGCTTGCAGCGCCAGGAGATGCAGCCGCGCGAGCGCAACCAGCGCGAGTCGCTCTCGCGCGAGCGCGCAGAGCGGCACCAGCCGCAGCGCGAGCACCGCTTCACGCGCGAGGAGCGCGACAAGCTGCGGCAGGACCTGATGGATGCCAACCGGGAGATGCGCGGGCGTCGGGGGCGGTAGCAAGGCGCTGGCGTTCCGGCGGGGCGCGTCGCGGGTTTGGCTTTTCGATGCGATCTCGTGTTTTTTGGCGGGGTGAATCTTCCCGCCAAGAAACACGAGACCATGGAAGATCAAATTCGCGCCGAGGCGGCTTCGTCGCTAGAGCCTTCGTCGCTAGAGCAAGTGCGCGATCGAATTCGCGTAGTACCTCAGCAGCGGCAACTCCCCAGCCTGCGCGTAGTACAACCCCTCGCGCTCGCCCACCAGCTTCCTCAGGCGCAGCATGCGCAGCCCGACGTTGATCGCGTAATCGAAGTCCTGGCGCGGGACGTAGATGTGCGCGCCGCGCGCGTGCAGCGCGTCGAGCAGGCGCGCCACCTCGGTCTTCAGGTCGAACGGCGAGATGGCCTGCTCGGCGCGCTGCACGAGCACGGTGGCGATGAGCGGCACGGGCAGCACCGGCACGATGCGGCCGACGCACGCCATCAGGTGGGCGCCGAGCGCCGCCATCTCGCGCCGGCGCTCCTCGCCCTGCAGCCGGTGGAAGTCGAGGTTGCGCGCCTGGCAGTACTCGCGCATCGAGACGGGCGCGCCGAAGTTCACGCAGGCGTAGCCGAAGCGGTACCACTGGCTGCGCAGCGCGAGCCACAGGTTGCGGGCGAGAAAGCGCAGCGTCGTGCCGAGCGCCGCCAGGCCGCCGCGGCGCGGCGCGTCGGCATCGAGCGCGCGCAGCAGCGTGCGGTCCTCGAGCACGCGGTCGTAGTTGATGCCGAGCGGCACGAAGACGAGATCGCGCTCGCCCTCGGCGCGAAAGCCGCGCATCATGTAGTCGATGGCGCCGAGCCTGGGTTCGCGCAGCCGCCCGTCGCGCGTCAGCCCGCCTTCCGGGAACACCGCCTGCGGCACGCCGGCCTCGGTGGCCATGACGATGTAGCGCTCGAGCACGCGCCGGTACAGCTCGTCCTTGGAGTTGCGCCGCACGAAGTACGCGCCCATCCAGCGGATCAGGGCGGACAGCGGCCAGATGCGCGCCCATTCGCCCACCGCGTAGGAGAGCGCCGTCTGGTCGGCCGCCAGGTAGCCGGCGAGCACGTAGTCCATGTTCGAGCGGTGGTTCATGACGAACACCACGGTGGAGTCCGGCTCGATGCGCTGCAGGTGCTCCACGTCCACGTAGCCGAGGCGCACGCGGTACAGCGCCTGCGCCAGGTGCTTGCCGAGCCAGTAGCCGATGCGGAAGTACAGGTAGGCGTTGAACGCCGGGACGGTTTCGCGCGCGTAGCGCTCCACGCGGTGCATGGCGGCCGCGAGCGGCACGCCGTGCTCGCGCGCGTATTCCTCGGCGGCGCGCTGCACCTTGGGGTCGGTCACCAGCCGGTGGATCAGCGCCTGGCGGCGCGTGCGCTGGAACGGGCGGATGCCGATGCGCAGCCGCTGGCCGACCTCGTCGATGACCTGGTTGGCCGGGTGCATGACCAGCCAGCGCAGCGCCGGCATCAGCAGGTGCTCGTAGAAGGCCCAGGCCGCGAGCAGCGCGCCCGCGAGGGCCAGCCACAGAGGAATCGAAACGCTGTCCGCCATGCTCCCTCCCCGCGGGGAGTCTAGCCTATCGGCCGCGGCGCTCGCGCGCGAACAGGTACAGGCCGCTGGCGATGACGATGGCGGCGCCGATCCACACCGCCTTGTCCGGCACGCTGCCGAACACCAGGTAGCCGAACAGCGCCATGTACAGGATCTGCTGGTAGAGGAACGGCGCGAGCGTGCTGGCGGGCGCGTAGCGGTGCGCCATCGCGAGCAGGTAATGCCCCGTGCCGCCGAACACGCCCATCAGGCAAAGGAGCGTCCATTCGCGCCAGCCCTGCGGCGACTCCCACGCGGCGAGCGCGAACGGCGCGAGCACCACGCTCGCCACCACGGCGGGCAGGAACTGGATGGTCTCGGGCGAATCGTAGGCGGCGAGCTTGCGCGTCATCAAGTTGAAGGCCGCGTACAGCACCGCGTTGGCGAGCGACAGCAGCATCGCCGGATGGAAGGACTCCGACCCGGGGCGCACGATGACCAGCACGCCGGCGAAGCCGATGAGAATTGCCGCCCAGCGCCTGGCGTCCAGCTTCTCGCCGAGCAGCGGCGCGCTCACCAGCGCGATGAGGATCGGCACGGTGAAGAAGATCGACGCGGTCACCGTGAGCTGCAGGTACTGCAGCGCCCAGAAATTGATGCCGGTCATGGCGCAGAACATGAGGCCGCGCACGAGGTGCCAGCGCAAGTGGCCGGTGCGCACGAGTGCCCGGCCGCGCAGCGGAAACAGCAGCGCCGAGGCGATCAGCGTGTGCGTGAGGAAGCGCAGCCACACGACGACGATCACCGGCACGCTCTGCACCAGCCACTTCGCGCTACCGTCGAGCAGCGTGAAGAACACGTAGGTGAGCGAGATGAGGCCGATGCCGACGATCCGGTTGCGCGCGGTGTCGGCGTGGTGCACTACAACGCGCGCTTGACGGCGCTCGTCACCGCGCGCGTGTCGTGCACGCCGCCGAGGTCGGGCGTGAACACCTGCTCTTCGGTCGTGCGCTCGATGGCCCGCATCAGGCGCGCCGCGGCCTTCGGCTCGCCGAGGTGCTCGAGCATCATCGCGGCGGTCCAGAAGGTGGCGACCGGGTTGGCCACGCCCTTGCCGGTGATGTCGAAGGCCGAGCCGTGGATCGGCTCGAACATGGACGGGAACTTGCGCTCCGGGTTGAGGTTGGCCGTCGGCGCGATGCCCAGCGACCCGCTCAGCGCCGCGGCGAGATCCGAGAGGATGTCGGCGTGCAGATTGGAGGCCACGATCGTGTCGAGCGAGCCGGGCTTGAGCACCATGCGCGTGGTCATCGCATCGACCAGGATCCGGTCGGTCTTCACGTCGGGGTAGCCTTTGGCCACCTCGTAGAAGATCTCGTCCCACAGCACCATGCCGTGGCGCTGGGCATTGGACTTGGTCACGAGCGTCAGCAGCTTGCGCGGGCGCTTGCGCGCCAGCTCGAAGGCGAAGCGGTGGATGCGCTCGACGCCGTGGCGCGTGAACACCGAGGTCTCGGTGGCCACTTCCTCGGGCAGGCCCTGGTGCACGCGACCGCCCGAGCCCGAGTACTCGCCTTCGGAGTTCTCGCGGATGATGACCCAGTCGATGTCCTTGGCATTCGCCAAGGGGCTCGTCACGCCCGGAAGCACGCGCGAGGGGCGCACGTTCGCGTACTGGTCGAAGCCCTGGCAGATCGGCAGCCGCAGGCCCCAGAGCGAGACGTGGTCGGGGACGTCCGGCGCGCCCACGGCGCCGAAGAAGATGGCGTCGAAGGTCTTCAGCTTCGCGAGGCCGCCTTCCGGAATATATGCCCCGGTTCGCTTGTATCTCTCTGAACTCCAGTCGAAATGCTCGAAGGCGAACTGGAAGCCATCCTTTTCGGCCAGTGCGTTGAGGATCTCGATACCGGCGGGGATGACTTCGTTGCCGATTCCATCGCCGGGAATGGCTGCGATTCTGTAGGATCTCATCGGAGGTGCGAAAATGAGTTTATTGCGCGCATCTTACCGTGGAGCGCTGCTGGCGCTCGCCTTCTTGCTCGGCGCGTGCGGAAGCGGCGACGACGGCGGGACCGTCTCCGTCGAGCCCGTGCTCGGGGTCGAGCGCGTCTTCCCTCTGCTGAATTTCACCTCGCCGGTGGCGATGCTTCAGGCGCCGAAAGACGGCGCGCGCTGGTTCGTGGTCGAGCAGACGGGCACCGTGCGCGTGTTCGACAACGCTCCGGGCGCGACGATGGCGGACGTCGGAGTATTCATCGACATCGACGATCGGGTGGAGTCCGGTGGCGAGATGGGGCTGCTGGGGATGGCGTTTCATCCGAACTTTCCGGTGACGCTGCTGGTGTATTTGTCCTACACGCACATCGATTCCGTGAGGGGCCGCGTGTCGCGAGTCTCGGAATTCACTTCTTCGGATGGTGGAGCGACACTGGATCCCGCGGCCGAGCGGGTACTTCTGGTCATCGACCAGCCGGATACGAACCATAACGGCGGTCACTTGGCCTTCGGCCCGGACGGGCTCCTGTACATCGGCATGGGCGACGGGGGCGGTGCCAATGATCCGTACGGCGGCCTGATCGGCAATGGTCAACGCATGACAACGTTACTGGGGAAGATATTGCGCATCGACGTGAGCCCGGCGCTCGGTTACGCGATTCCGAGTGGCCCGAACGGGAATCCCTTCGAGGGAAACCCACAATGTGGGGTAGGCGGAACCGGGAGCAGCAATTGTCCGGAGATCTACGCTTCGGGATTCCGCAACCCTTGGCGCTGGAGTTTCGATCGTCAAACGGGCGAGCTTTGGGTGGGCGACGTGGGGCAGGGTGCGTTGGAGGAAATCGACCGCGTTGTGCGCGGCGGCAACTACGGCTGGCGGTGCTTCGAGGGAACACGGCCGACGATGCTTCCCTGCGGCTCCGAGCCGAATCTGCTACCGCCCGTCGCCGAATACGATCGCAACCAGGGACGATCGGTGACCGGCGGCTACGTCTATCGCGGCTCGTCCATTCTGGGGTTGCCCGGGAAATACGTGTTCGGGGACTTCATCACCGGAAGGCTGTGGTACATCGCTGCCGACGCGCAGCCGACCTTGCGGATCACGGGCGGCTCGCAGACGGGCCTCAACATCTCCTCATTTGGCGAAGGCATGGACGGCGAGCTCTATGTCGTGCACTACGGCGGTCAGCTCTACCGCCTGATCGGATTCTCCTGATCAGGCCGCCTTCCGCGAAGCGCTGCGCACCGCCTCGGCCACCGCCGCGCCGACCTCCATGGTCGAGGCCTTGCCCTTCATGTC
>JAOUIL010000085.1 GCA_029883975.1 Betaproteobacteria bacterium | reverse complement strand
GATCGCGCAGGGCTGCCGCATCGCGGGACTGAAGGCGCCGGCGGGCGCCCTCGACAGGGGATTCGGCAGCGTCGCCTGAAAAATGGGGTCAGATCAAGATTTCCGTGCGCGCACGGAAATCTTGATCTGACCCCATTTTCTTACTTGCGCTTCAGGAAGAAGACGAATTCCTTGTCGGCTTCGGACTGCGAGAGCAGCTCGTTGCCGGTCTGCTTGGCGAACGCCTGGAAATCCTTCACCGAGCCCGGGTCGGTGGCGACGATCTTGAGCACCTGGCCCGAGGCCATGTCGGTGAGCGCCTTCTTGGCGCGCAGGATGGGGAGCGGGCAATTGAGCCCGCGGGCGTCCAGCTCTTTGTCGAAGTTCATGGGCAAATCCTAGTCTTTCGTTCCGTCGATGTCATCAGCCGAAGCGCGCGAGCAGCTCGGCCACCTCTTCGGCGCGCGTGCCGCGCGCCTTGCCGCCCTGGGGCGGCTCCTGGCGGATCATGCACGACACCATCTCGTAGAAGGCGCGGTCGAGCGCCTTGCGCGCGGCGGCGAGCTGCTGCGCGATGTCGCCGCAGGGCTCGTCCTCGCCGATCATGCGGCGCACGGCGCGCACCTGGCCTTCGACGCGCGCCAGGCGCGCGTCCATCGCCTTCTTCATCTCCTCGTCGTGCATGACCGGCTTCGCCATGGCGCGCAATATACACCGGCCGGTATATGCACAGGCCTTCCCCGCATATGGTGCGCCGCCGCATAAGAATTGGCCACACCGCCATCAGAGGAAACATTTGGCGCATACTCCCGCCGAGTATTAGCGTTCACCCCGAGGAGTGACCATGTCCGACGCATCCGATCTCGACCGCCTGATCAACGAGCGCCTCGACGCGCTGCTGCCCAAGAAGCTCGCCGAGCTGCGCGAGAAGCAGACGCCGTCGCTGTGCATGATCGCCACCAAGGGCACGCTCGACTGGGCGTACCCGCCGTTCATCCTCGCCTCCACCGCCGCGGCGCTGGGCTGGAAGGTGTCCATCTTCTTCACCTTCTACGGCCTCGGCCTGCTGAGGAAGGACATCAGCGACCTGAAGATCAGCCCGCTCGGCAACCCGGGCATGCCGATGAAGATGCCGTTCGGCCCCGACTGGTTCAAGGGCATCAACTGGAACATCCCGAACGCGGTGCAGGGCATCGTGCCGGGCTTCGAGAACATGGCCACCATGTTGATGAAGCAGACCATCCACAACAAGGGCGTGGCCGGCATCGAGGAGCTGCGCGCCGCGTGCATCGAGAACGGGGTCGAGCTGATCGGCTGCCAGATGACGGTGGACCTGTTCGGCTACTCGCCGTCCGATTTCATCACCGAGGTGAAGGAGTACTGCGGCGCCGCGACCTTCCTGCCGAAGGCGCGCGACGCGGACGTCAGTCTGTTCATCTAGGCCTATAGGGGAAAGACCATGAGGAAGCTACTGCTCGCCGCCGCGGCCACGGCCGTTCTCGCGCCGGGCGCCGCAGTCGCCACCACCGGCTACTTCGCGCACGGCTACGGCATCAAGGCCAAGTCGATGGGCGGCGTCGGCATCGCGCTGCCGCAGGACGCGCTCGCGCCGGCGACCAACCCGGCGGGCATCGCGTTCGTCGGCAACCGCATCGACCTCGGCGCGGAGTGGTTCACGCCCGACCGCGGCGCGTCGATCACCGGCAGCGGCGCACCGGGCGCCAACGGCACCTACGACGGCAACGACACGAAGAGCTTCCTCATTCCCGAGTTCGGCTACAACCGCGTCATCAACCCGAACTGGACGTTCGGCGTGGCGGTGTACGGCAACGGCGGCATGAACACCGACTACAAGACCAATCCCTTCGCCGCGTTCGGCGGCACCGGCTCGGCGGGCGTGGACCTCATGCAGCTGTTCGTCGCGCCTACGGTCGCCTGGAAGAGCGGCAACCACGCCATCGGCGTTTCGCTCAACCTCGCCTACCAGCGCTTCAAGGCGGAAGGGATCCAGGGCTTTGCGATGTTCTCCGCCAGCCCCGGGAACGTGAGCAACAACGGCTACGACGACTCCACGGGGGTCGGCGTTCGCATCGGCTGGACCGGGCAGGTGTCGCCCACGGTGACGCTCGGCGCCACCTACCAGAGCACGACCAAGATGGGCGAGTTCGACAAGTACAAGGGCCTGTTCGCCGACCAGGGCGACTTCGACATTCCCGAGAACTACGGCCTGGGCATCGCCTGGAAGGCGACGCCGGCGCTGACGCTCGCGGCCGACGTGCTGCAGATCAACTACAGCGACGTCGCGTCGGTCGGCAACACGGCGGACTGCCTGTTCATGGGCGCCTGCCAGCTCGGCGGCAGCAACGGCCCGGGCTTCGGCTGGCAGGACACGACGGTGTTCAAGATCGGCCTCGCCTACGAGATGAAGCCGGGCACGACGCTGCGCGCCGGCTACGTCAAGCTCGACCAGCCCATCCCGGCGAGCCAGACGTTCTTCAACATCCTCGCCCCCGGCGTGGTGGAAGACCACCTGACGCTCGGCCTGACCGTGGCGACGTCGAAGACGGGCGAGCTGACCGTGATGTACATGCACGCCTTCGAAAAAGAGGTCAACGGCTCGAACTCGATCCCCATGGCCTTCGGCGGCGGCAACGCGAACCTGCGCATGTCGCAGGACTCGCTGGGCGTCGCCTACGGCTGGAAGTACTGAGCGCTGGCTAGAACACAGGCCGTCCTGCTCGACCTGGACGGCACGCTGCTCGACACCGCGCCCGATCTCGCGGACGCGGCCAACGCGATGCTCGCCGGGCTGGGGCTGAAGCCCCTCGCGGCGGGCGTCGTGCGCGGCTTCATCGGCCGCGGCATTCCGTACCTCGTAGAGCGCTGCCTGGCCGAAGCCGGCCTGCCGCTCGCCTGCGCGCAGCTCGAGCCCGCGCTGCGCAGCTTCGGCGACCACTACCGCGCGTTCAACGGCCGCTCGAGCCGGCCCTTTCCGGGCGTGCTCGAGGGGCTCGAGCATATGCGCCAGGCCGGCCTCAAGCTCGCCTGCATCACCAACAAAGCGCAGGCCTTCACGATGCCGCTGCTGGCGGCTTGCGGCGTGGCTTCCCTGCTAGATGCGGTGGTGACGGCCGACCAGGTGGGGCGGCGCAAGCCCGATCCGGCGATCTGCCTTCACGCCTGCCGGCAACTGCAGGTCGGGCCCGGCGACGCCGTCGTGATCGGCGATTCGGCGAACGACGCCGAATCAGGACGCGCCGCCGGTTGCCGCGTGGTGCTCGTGACCTACGGCTACGGCGAAGGCCGGGACGTGCGCGAACTGGGCGCGGATGGCGTGGTGGATTCCTTCGCCGCCGCCGTAAAGTGGGCCGCTGCCTGATGCGCACATAAAATATTTCGCTTCATTCCCGGGCATGACGTGTTCATCATGAGCGTTCCCCCGAGGCATTTCCCAAGGAGAGAGGAGACCCGTCCCATGAAAATCATCAAGGTACTTTCCGCACTGCTGTTCGCCGTCGCTCTTGCGTCGCCGTTCGCCGCGCAGGCCGACGGCGCCAAGGAGCGCCTGGTACTGCAGGTGAGCGACAACGACCCCGCGAAGTGGAACCTCGCGCTGAACAACGCCGAGAACGTGCAGGAAGCTTTCGGCAAGGACAATATCCAGGTGGAGATCGTGGCCTACGGCCCCGGGCTGAACATGCTCAAGGCGGATTCCAAGGTCGCCCCTCGCCTCAACAAGGCGCTCGACCAGAGCGTCGGCCTCATCGCCTGCGGGAATACCATGCAGAAGATGAAGGTCACCAAGGCTGACCTCACCGGCGGCGTACAGGTCGTTGACGGCGGGCTCGTGCACATCATGAAGCGCCAGAAGGAAGGCTGGAACTACATCCGGCCCTGAACGCTAGCTAGCGCTGCCCGACGGCCTCGCGCGCGATGCCGTCGAGCAGTTGCTCGACTTCCTTCAGCGCCGCCTTGGACGCCGCGGACCCGTCCGGGCGCCACGGCCGGCGGTAGGCGACGTGCACGGTGCCCGGATCCTGCGCCGTGGCGTACACCATGATGCTGTACGGGCAGAGCGCCGCGTTCGCGGCGTCCGCCTCCATGGTCTTGCGCGACAGCCGGGCGCTGCAGAACACGAACGCCTGCGCGTCGGCGTAGAGCTTCTTCGCCGAGCCGACGTCCTTGCCGGTGCGCTCGAGCATGCGGTTGACGAAGGACTGGTAGTCGATCACCAGCCCCTTGCCCTCGATCGCGGCCTTGAGGTCGTCGCGCACGTCGTCGAACTTCGCGCGTTTGGAGTAACTTACGACGGGATGCGGATCTGCCATGGGCCCCTCCTTTGATGGGTGCAGGCTAGCGCCGCGGCGGAGAGACGTCATGATCAGGATCAAAGGCCTCGCAGCCGCCTTGTGCCTCGCCCTGCTCGCCGGGCAGGCGGCGGCGCAGGCTCCCTGGACCACGACCCGGTACCCGCAGGACATCGCCAAGTGGTGGTGGGACGACGGCTGGTGGGAGCAAGGCAAGATCCCGGGCGCCGCGAACCACGAGGTGGGGGCGCGCGCCGCCGGCTACCGCAGCGGCGACGTCGAGGTCCCGGTCGAGATCTTCGCGCCCAAGGGCGCGGGGCGCTTCCCGGTGGTGGTCTTCCTGCACGGGCGGCGCGGCGTCGATCCGGTGACGCGCCTCGTGCCGCTGCGCCTCGCCGCGCGCGGCTTCACGGTCGTCGCCCCGGACCTGTACGCCGGGCGCTTCATCGCCCCCTACCCCATCCGGCACGACGAGGCGCTGGAGGAAGACGCGGCGCGTGCGATCGACTTCGCGCTCGCGCTGCCCGAAGCGCGCGGCCAGGCGAAGACCTGCATCGTGTCGCACACGCGCGGCGGCTACTACTCGCTGAAGGCGCTGGTGACCAAGGGGCGCCAGGCGAAGACCGCGTGCTACCTCTCCTACTACCCGCACTGGCAGCATCCCGAGGCGCCCGAGCCGGAGCAGGTCTACCGCTACGCCCCGGAGGTGGACGCGCTCACGCTGCCGGTGCTGGTCTTCTTCGGCGAGCACGAGCAGTACCAGCGCGCGCGCCCGATCCTCGCCGGCATCGAGTCGCTGCAGCAAAAGACGCGCGATGCGCGCGTCCTCGTCTATCCCGGCGTAGGCCGGGCGTTCGACTTCCGCCCGCGCGAGGTGCGCAGCTTCGCCGACGACCTCGCGGCGAAAGATGCGATGCAGCGCTCGGCGGAGTTCATCCGGAGGCACCTGCCATGAAATCGATATCGCTGCTCCGTTCGATTGCCCTCACCGCGCTGCTCGTCAGCACCAGCGCCGCGGCGCAGGTCGCGAAGGTGGTCTGGCACGTGGACTTCGCCGATGCCCGCCGGCTGAGCGCGATGATCCAGAACGTGAACAACATGGTGACCACCTACCAGGGCAACCTCGAGGACTACGAGGTGCACGTCGTGTTCCTCGCGGGCGGCATCCGCTTCGTCACGACCGATCCGCTCAAGGGCACGCCGTTCGCGGAGGACGACGCCTTCCGCAAGGCGCGGCCGGACCTGATCACGCGGCTGCAGCAGCTGCGCAACCTGCACAAGGTGAAGCTCGAGCTGTGCGAGATCACGCGCGAGCAGCTCAACCTGCCCAAGGACAGGATCATCGAGGGCGTCGCGCCGGTGCGCTCGGGCGTAGTGCGCATCGCCGAGCTGCAGGCGAAGGGCTACGCCTACCTGAAGGTCGAGTAGCTTAGCGCCGGCCGAACGCGCGGTCGGCCAGGTCGCCGTAGAAGCGGCGGCAGATCTGATAGCGCCGCTCCTGCTCATCGAGATCCGCGGGCAGCGAGGCTTCGACGAGCTGGCGCGCGGTCTCGAACATATCTGCGCACATGCGCACGCGCTCCGCAGGCGCGAGCGCCTCCAGGCGCTCGCGCACCAGTCGGCGGAAATCAGGTGTCGTGTCGTCCATGCAATGAGGATTCCAGCAGCTCGCCTACGGACAATTCCCTGGCGCAGCTGCGAAGATAGGCTTCATCAACCCCGGCCGCAAGCAGCGCCCTGACATCGCGCATCTGCAGCTCGGAGCCGGACTCCTTCGCCCACGCCAGCTTCGAGAGGATCAGATCTTCCCGGCTGACGATCCAGGCCTCGAACCCAGGCAACGTCACGCGCCTGCGGCGCTCGAACTCGCCGCGCCGGTACGCCGTGTCTTTGCGCACGATGAAGTCGAGCTTCACGACCTTGCCCAAGTGAAGAACGTTGAACATCGTCCGCGTCGCAATCGCGCGCGCGACGTCTTCCTCCGACACGTAGTAGTCCGGCGCGAATAGCGCCGCGATCGACCCCGGGTCGCGATGCACCAGCTCGACCACCAAGTCCACGTCGCGCGTCATGCGCGGCTCGGCGTAGTAGCTCAGGGCGACCGATCCGGTCAGCATGTAGGCGATGCCCGCGCGCTCCAATCGCGCGACGGCATCCTGCAGCACTTCGAGCTCGGCGCTCACGGCGCCTATCCTAGCGCGGCAGCGCGCTTAGGCGATCGCCTGGTAGTACAGGTTCTGCGGGTGCTTCGCCTCGGCGAAGAAGTACCAGCGCTCGGCGAGCAGGCCGACGTACTGCGCGAGGAAGGCGACGAGCGGCTGGCCCGCAAGGAGCAGCAGCGCGGGGACGGGAAACACCAGCGCAAGACACGTCCAGCGCGCCGCACGCACCACTTCCCGCGGCCGGCCGTGAAAGAACTCGCGCGTGTTGAACGAGCCGCCCATCGCGCCTTGCGCGATCTGCGTGATCTTCGGGTGCTTGACGCCGATGGCGGTGGCGAGCGTGGACTTGGGCCGCAGGCGCGCGTTGCGCGCGAGCGAGGCGAGGCGCCCGAGATAAGCGAGCGCGCCCACGACGAGTGCGGCAATCGCGGAGGCTCGTGCAAGCTCGGGATGCAGCCACGCGGCGAGCGCCGCCGCGAGCGTCAGCCCGGAAGCGCAGCCGAGCAGGATGAAGTTGACGACCGTGAGCGGCGTGCGCCACTCCTGCAGGAACGGCAGGCAGGCGTAGATCATCCCCGTGCACACGAAGAGCGCGAGGCACGCAGCGACGCCGGCCCAGCCGACGGCCGGGTCCTGCGTCCAGCCGTAGGCGGCGGCGAGCGCCATGAACAGCGGCAGCGCGATCACCTCGCGCGACAGCCACGACGTGCGCCACTTGGCCGCCGAGCGCCAGGCGCGCTCGGGGCGGCCGAGATGGAAGAACGAGGCGGCAAGCCCGGCGGCGAGCAGCGCGAGCGAGAGCACGATGCCGATGCGCATCAGCGGCGCCGGCGCCTGCGCCGCGAACAGCGCGAGGTACAGCCCCTGCCCCGCGCCGATCAGCGTCGTGAGCAGGACCACCGACCAGGCCGGGTTCATGCGCCTACCAGCTCGTCACGTCGTCGAGCGCGGGCGCGTCGGGCGACGGGCGCGGCAGCCGGCCGTCCACCTTGAGCGGATTGTCGTGCCGCTCGAGCTCGTCCGCGTGCAGGCGCTTCCCGGTCTTCCGGCGCGGCAGGTAGTGGTTCGCCGGATGCGTGCCCCACTCGGGCATCAGCGCGTAGCCGCCCTGCTCGCGAATCGCGCGCGAGGCCTCCGACTCCGGGTCGTGGATGTCGCCGAACAACCGCGCGCTCGTGGGGCAAGCGAGCACGCAGGCGGGCTTCCTCTCGGCCTCCGGGAGCTTCGCGTCGTAGATGCGATCCACGCACAGCGTGCACTTCTTCATCACCTTCTGCTCGCCGTCCACCTCGCGCGCGCCGTACGGGCAGGCCCACGAGCAGTACTTGCAGCCGATGCACTTGTCGTAGTCCACCAGCACGATGCCGTCCTCGGCGCGCTTGTAGGAGGCGCCGGTCGGGCACACCGGCACGCACGGCGGGTCCTCGCAGTGCAGGCACGATTTCGGAAAATGCACCGTCTCCGTATTCGGAAACTCGCCCACCTCGAAGGTCTGCACGCGGTTGAAGAACGTCCCCGTCGGATCGGCGCCGTAGGCGTTCTGGTCGGTGAGCGGGCCGGCGGCGCCTTGCGTATTCCACTCCTTGCAGCTCGTCACGCAGGCGTGGCAGCCCACGCACACGTTGAGATCGATCACCAGCGCGAGCTGCTTGCTCATTGGGGGTAAATCCTCACGCGCACGTCGTACCAGCCCGCCTGCCCCGTGACCGGGTCGGAATTGGACGTATCCCCGGGCAGCGTGTCGCTGATCAGGTGATTGAGGATGAAGCCCTTGGTGAACTCGTTCGCGTCGGGTGCGAGCGCCCAGGCGCCCGGGGACTTGCCGATCGCGTTCCAGGTCCACACGGTGCCGGGCTCTACGGCCTCGCTGTGGCGGCCCATGCAGCGCACCTTGCCCCATTGCGACTCGACCCACATCCAGGCGCCGTCGGCGATGCCCGCGTCCTGCGCGGTGCGCGGATTGACGAACAGGTAGTTGTGCGCGTGGATCTGGCGCAGCCACGCGTTCTGCGAGTCCCACGAGTGGTACATGGCCATCGGCCGCTGCGTGATCGCGGCGAGCGGGTACTTCTCCAAGTCGGTGGCCTGCGTCTCGAGCGGCGCGGAATAGAACGGCAGCGGATCGAAGTGGGTGGCGACGCGCTGCGCGAGCTCGGGCGGCGGGCGGCGACCCGGCCACTTGCCCTGCGCCGCGAGGCGGAATTTCTGCAGCACCTCCGAGTACAGGTGCACCAGGATCGGCTCGCCGTAGCGCCGCAGCCGCATGCGCTGCGCCCACTCCATGTAGCCGCGGTTCCAGTTGCGCATGTAGCGGTACGAGGGCGCCAGCTCGTAGCGGAAGACGCAGTTGTTCTTCTCGTACATTTCCCATTGCCGCGGGTTGGGCTCGCCAAGCAGCGCCTTCGAGCCGTCGGCGCCGCGCCAGCCAGCGAGGAAGCCGATGCCCGAGCCGGGCTCGGTCTCGTGGCGCACGATGAAGTCCGGGTAGTCGCGGTACTTGCGCGCGCCGCCAGCGTCGACGAACGCGGGCAGCTTCAAGCGGCTGGCGAGCTCGATCAGCACTTCCTGGAACGGCTTGCACTCGCCCTTGGGCGGCACCACCGGGATGCGCACCGAGTCCACGGGGCCGTCGAACTCCGAGATCGGCCGGTCGAGCATGGACATCACGTCGTGCCGCTCGAGGTAGGTGGTGTCGGGCAGCACGAGGTCGGCGAACGCGGTCATCTCCGACTGGAACGCGTCGCACACCACGAGGAACGGGATCCGGTACTCGCCGTCCGCGCCCTTGTCGTTCAGCATGCGGCGCACTTCATCCGTGTTCATGGTCGAGTTCCACGCCATGTTCGCCATGAAGATCATCAGCGTGTCGAGCCGGTACGGGTCGCCGCGCCACGCGTTGGTGATCACGTTGTGCATCAGGCCGTGCACCGAGAGCGGGTACTCCCAGGAAAAGCCCTTGTCGATGCGCACCGGCTTGCCGTCCGCGTCCACGAACAGGTCCTCGGGCGAGCCGGGCCAGCCGAGCGCGAGGCCGGCGAGCGGCTTGCCCGGCTGCACGCCCTCGGGCCCCGTCGGGGTCTTTGCCGAAGGCGGAATGGCGCGCGGAAACGGCGCCTTGTGCCGGAAGCCGCCCGGGCGGTCTATGGTGCCGAGCAGGCTCATCAGGATGCCGAGCGCGCGCACGGTCTGGAAGCCGTTCGAGTGCGCGGCGAGCCCGCGCATGGCGTGGAACGCCACCGGGTTGCCGATCACGGTCTGGTGCTCGTTGCCCCAGCAGTCGGTCCACGCGATCGGCAGCTCGATCTTCTCGTCGCGCGCGGTGACGCCCATCTCGTGCGCGAGGCGCCGGATGGTCGCGGCCGGGATGCCGGTGATGCCCTCGGCCCACTCGGGCGTATGCGGCTGCACGCGCTCGGCGAGCAGCTGGAACGCCGGCTGCACGCGCGTGCCGTCGGCGAGCCGGTACGAGCCGAACAGCCGCGGGTCCGCGCCCGGCGTGTGGCTGAGCACCGCGCGGCCGGAGTGGCGATCCCACCACAGCTGGTTCTGCGGATAGAGCGGATTGTCCGGCTCGACGTCCTCGTCCACCGCGAGCAGGCCGTGGCGCGCCGAGGCCGGGTCGGTGACGACGAGCTGCCCGCCGTTCGTGTAGCGCGCGACGAACTCGCGGTCGTACAGCCCCTGCGCGATCAGCTCGTGGTTGAGCGCGAGCAGCAGCGCGCCGTCCGTGCCCGGGCGGATCGGCACCCACTCGTCGGCGATCGCCGAGTAGCCGGTGCGCACCGGGTTCACCGAGATGAAGCGCCCGCCGTCGCGCTTGAACTTCGAGATCGCGATCTTGAGCGGGTTGGAGTGATGGTCCTCGGCGGTGCCGAGCATGACGAACAGCTTCGCGCGCTCGAGATCCGGGCCGCCGAACTCCCAGAACGAGCCGCCGATCGTGTAGATGAGCCCGGCGGCCATGTTCACCGAGCAGAAGCCGCCGTGCGCGGCGTAGTTCGGCGTGCCGAACTGGCGCGCGAACAGGCCGGTGAGGGCCTGCATCTGGTCGCGCCCGGTGAACAGCGCGAACTTCTTCGGGTCCGTGGCGCGCATCGCCGCGAGGCGCTTCTCCAGCATGGCGAACGCCTCGTCCCACGAGATCGGCTCGAACGCGCCGGCGCCGCGCTCGGCGCCGGCCTTGCGCCGCAGCGGGCGCGTCAGCCGCGCGGGCGACTTCTGCTTCATGATGCCGCTCGCGCCCTTCGCGCAGATCACGCCCTTGTTCAGCGGATGCGCAGGGTTGCCCTCGATGTAGCGCACTTCGCCGTCGCGCAAGTGCACGCGGATGCCGCAGCGGCACGCGCACATGTAGCAGGTGGTGGTCTTCACTTCGGTGGACATGCCGTCCCATTGTCCGGCCGCTTCCGGGAGGGTGGCAACGAGCGGATACTGATGCCGGTATAAGGCAGCTGCGCCGCACGGCTTATCGGCGCTCGGCTAAGATGCGCCCGTGAAAATCTGCATCGTCTCTGACAGCCACGACCGCGCCGACGCGCTCGCGCAGGCGGTGGGCGAAGCGAAGGCGCGGGGCGCCGAAGCCGTGATCCATTGCGGCGACCTGATCGGCGCGCAGACGGTGAAGCCCGCGCTGGCGCATGGCCTGCCGGTGCACCTGATCCACGGCAACAACGTCGGCGATACGCAGGCAACGCACCGGCAGTCGCGCGCGAGCGGCGGATTGCTGCAGTACCACGGGCAGGACGCGCGCCTCGAGCTCGGCGGGCGGCGCATCTTCGTCGTGCACTACGACGACTACGGGCTCGCCTTCGCCTGCACCGGGGACTGGGCGCTGGTGTGCTGCGGCCACTCGCACCGCGCCGAGGCCCGCGAGGTGGCGAACGTGAAGGGCGGCCGCACCTGGCTGGTCAATCCGGGCACGGTGGCGGGGCTCGCCGCGCCCGCGACCTGGGCGCTGGGCGACCTGGCGGCGATGCGCTTCGAAATCTGCGCATTGAACGCCTCTATAAGCGCATAGCGAACTTGTAGCCGGGGCCTCGCGCCCGGCGCTTAGAATTGCCGCGGGTAAGGCGAGGAGACCAGCACAATGTTCAGCATCAACCCGTTTGCCGCGCTGTCGGCAACCCTGTCGCCTGCCGTGATGCAGGCCTACGTCGTCGTCATGTTCCTGCTGGTCGTCGCGGGGACGCTGTTCGAGGTCGTGCACAAGGGCAGCGCCCGGTACTTCTTCGAGAACATGCGCAAGTCGAAGGCGAAGGGCGCCCGGCCGCTCGGCGGCGGCGAGCTGGTGTCGATCGCCGTGCAGACCGCGGTGGTCGACGTGCTCGCCTCGGGCGAGTTCTGCAACATGCGCCGGCGGATTGCGCACCTGCTCGGCATGTACGGCTTCGTGCTCTACGTGCTGGCCACCGCCGTGCTGGTGTTCGACGCCGCGGCGGGCGCGATCTGGGCGCAGCTCTGGTGGCTCGGCGGCCTGATGGTTATTGTTAGCGGCACCTGGTTCTGGTTCTTCATCCGCGTGGACGTCGCCGCCGAGGGCAGGTCGCCGTTCCGCGTCATGAAGGCGGACCTGTTCATCCTGTCGATGCTCGCCAGCGCGACGCTCGGCCTCGCCTGGGCCTGGGCGCAGGCGAAGGGCAGCCCCGGCTCGCTCGTGATGTTTGGCCTCTACATCCTCGCCACGACGGTGCTGTTCGCCGGCGTGCCGTGGTCCAAGTTCGCGCACATGTTCTTCAAGCCCGCGGCCGCCTTCGAGAAGAGAGTGACCCGGGCCGACGGCACGGCCGAGAACCTGCCGACGCAGACCCGCGACGACCCCGAGCAGCAAAAGCGCCACTCGATGGAGCTGCTGCAGAACGCGCCAATGGACATGGGGCTCGGCATCAAGCGCGAAGCGCCCCGCCACTACTAGAAGACAGGACCCGACTTATGCCTACCTTCGTCTACATGACGAGGTGCGACGGATGCGGACACTGCGTCGACATCTGTCCCTCGGACATCATGCACATCGACAAGACCTATCGACGTGCCTACAACATCGAGCCCAACATGTGCTGGGAGTGCTACTCCTGCGTGAAGGCCTGCCCGCAGCATGCGATCGACGTGCGCGGCTATGCCGACTTCGCCCCGCTCGGCCACAGCGTCCGCGTGCACCGCGACGAGCAGAAAGGCACGATCGCCTGGCGGATCAAGTTCCGCAACGGCACCGAGAAGAACTTCCTGTCGCCCATCACCACCAAGCCCTGGGGGCAGGCGATCCCCAAGCTCGCGGAGGTTCCCGCACCCAGCAAGGAAATGCGCAACAGCGAACTGCTGTACGACGAGCCGAAATCCATCCGCTTGGATGACGGCGGCTTGCATACGCTTCAGGCCGCCGGTCTCAAGCTGAAGAAAGGCGTGTACTACTGATGGCCCACAAGACGATCAT
>JAOUIL010000084.1 GCA_029883975.1 Betaproteobacteria bacterium | reverse complement strand
CGGGCACGCGGACATCTCCACCACGCAGATCTACACGCACGTCGCGCGCGAGCGCCTGAAGGCGCTGCACGCCAAGCACCATCCCCGTGGCTGACACGCCCGCCACCGTGTTCCTCAGGCGGCACGACGTCGCCTACACGGAGCACGAGTACGGCTACGTCGAGCACGGCGGCACCGAGGTCTCGGCGCGCGCGCTCGGCGTGCCGGAGCACGACGTCGTGAAGACGCTCGTCATGCAGGACGACGCCGGCAAGCCGCTGATCATCCTGATGCACGGCGACCGCACGGTGTCGACCAAGAACCTCGCGCGGCAGGCGGGGGTGAAGCGCATCGAGCCCTGCCGACCGGACGCGGCGCAGCGCCACTCGGGCTACCAGGTCGGCGGCACCTCGCCCTTCGGCACGCGGAAGAAGCTGCCCGTGTACATGGAGCGCTCGATCCTCGAGCTGGCGAAGATCTACATCAACGGCGGACGGCGCGGCTACCTGGTGGGACTCTCGCCCGCGGAGCTCGCGCGCACCCTGCGGCCGACGCTGGTCGAGGTGGCGCTGGCCGACTAGCGCCGGCGCTCGATGGTGACGCCCACCAACTTGGCGTTGGCGAGGATGCCGATCTTGGCCACGCTCACCTTCACCCAGGGCGCGCCGAACTCGTCGAGCAGCAGCCGCGCGATGCGCTCGGCCAGCGTCTCGACAAGGCGGAAGTGCCCGCTCGCGGCAAGCGCCCGGATGCCGAGGGCCACCTGCTCGTAATCGATGGTGTCGGCGACCTTGTCGCTGCTGAACACCACGACGCCCGGCAGCCCGATGTCGAGATCGATCGACACCGTTTGCGCGACGTGGCGCTCGCGCTTATGGATGCCGATCAGAGCCTCGACGCGCAGGTCACGCAGCTGGATCGCATCCATGGCGGACGATTATAGGGGTCGCGGGTAAACTCGCGCGCATGCAGGACCAGCGCCGCCGTGCGATGGACCCAGCCCGCGCGCGCTGGCTCGGGGTCGCGGTTACGCTGGCTACCGTCGTCCTGCTCGCAGCGCTCGCAGCGCTCGGCTACTGGGTCCCCAATCCTCCCGCGTTCGTCCTGCTCGCGGTCGTGTTCGCGGCGTACGCGGGCGGCCTGGGCGCAGGCCTGTCGAGCGCGCTCATCGGATGGCTGTACTTTTCCTGGAGCTTCTCGCTGCCCGGCGTGCCGTTCCGCTACAGCGAGCCCGATCTCGACCGGGTGGTCATCTGGGCGTTCGCTACGCCGACGATGGCGCTCCTGGTCGGCGTGCTGCGTCGCGATGCGGACCGCGCGCGCGTGCAAGCGGTGCGCGCCGCGGCCGCGGGGGCCGTCGCCGACGCTCGCATCTCGGCGTTCGAGGCGCTGCAGGCCGCGGAGCACCGCTATCGCACGCTGGCCGAGACGATGATGGAGGGCATCCTGATCCTGCAGGACGGGCGCTTCGCGTACGCCAATCCCGGCGCGCTCGAGCTGCTCGGCTATGCGTTCGCGGAGCTCCGCGGCCAGGAGTTCGCGCCGTTCATCCACCCCGACGACCGCGAGCTGGTCCGGGAGCGGCATCGTCGCCGCACCGCGGGCGAGGCGCTCGAGCCGCGCTACGACATCCGCATCCTGCCGCGCGTGGGCGAAGCGCGCTGGGTGCAGATCGCCAACGAGAAGGTCGAGTGGGAGGGCCGTCCCGCCGTGCTCACCGTGATCGGCGACATCACCGAGCGCAAGGTCGCCGAGCAGGCCCTGCGCGCTTCCGAGGAGCGCTTCGCCAAGCTGTTCCGCGAGGCGCCGGAAGCGATGACGCTGGTGCGCGCGGCCGACGGCGCCTTCCTCGACGTCAACGACGAGTGGGAGCGCAGGACGGGCCACGCCCGGCAGGAGGCGCTCGGCCGCACCTCGCTTGATCTCGGGCTCTGGCAGCAGCCGCAGGAGCGCGAGGCCATGCTGCGCGCCATGCGCGCCGCGGGCAGCGTCCGTGACCATGAGTTCGTCGTGCGCCGGCGCGACGGCGCGATGCGCCGCACGCTGCTGAACGGCGTCACCGTCGAGATCGCCGGCGAGCCGTGCTGGCTGTTCATCCTGCGCGACATCACCGAGCGCAGGCGCGCGGAGGAGATGCGCGCGCAGCTCGCGGCGGTGGTGGAGACATCCAGCGACGCCATCATCCTCAGCGACCCGGAGCTGCGCGTCGTTTCCTGGAACGCGGCGGCGCAGCGCATGTTCGGCTGGAGCGCCGCCGAGGCGGTCGGGCAGCCGCTGACGCTGATCGTTCCCCCCGAGCGGCAGCAGGAAACCCGGGGCAACACCGAGCAGCTCAAGCGGGGTGAAGCGCCTTCCGCCTTCGAGACCGAGCGCATGGCGAAGGACGGGCGGCGGCTCGACGTGCAGATCGGCCTCTCGGGCGTCTACGATGCCGAGGGGCGGCTGCAGCTGGTGGCCGGCATCTTTCGCGACATCACCGAGCGCAAGCGCGCCGAGGAGGCGCTGCGCGCAAGCGAGCAGCGCTTCCGCGCGCTGGTGGAGCTGTCGTCGGACTGGTACTGGGTGACCGACATCGAGCACCGCTTCACGTTCCGCGAGGGCGAGATCCTGCGCCGCATGGGCATCCCGCCGGAGGAGGACTACGGCAAGCGGCGCTGGGAGATGGGCTTCCTCAACATGGACGAGACGGCCTGGGCGGAGCACTGCGCGCTGCTCGAGCGGCGCGCGGAGTTCCGCGACCTGCTGCTCGAGCGGCGCAGCGCCGACGGCCGCGTGCACTGGGCAACGGTCAGCGGCCGGCCGCTGGTCGACGCGCAAGGACGCTTCGCGGGCTACCACGGCACCGGGCGCGATGTCACGCGGGAGATGGAAGCGACGCAGGACCTGCGCAAGTTCAACGTGGCGCTGGAGCGCAAGGTGATCGAGCGTACCGAGGCGCTCGACGCCGCCAACCGCGAGCTCGAGGCCTTCACCTATTCCGTCTCGCACGATCTGCGCGCCCCGCTGCGCGCCATCGACGGCTTCGCCGACCTGCTGGCCGAGCGGCTCGCGGGCGTGCTGACCGGCGAGGCGCGCGAGTATCTCGGGCAGCTGCGCAGCGCGGCGGCGCGCATGAACCGCCTGATCGACGACCTGCTCGCGCTGTCGCAGGCCTCGCGCGCGGCGCTCGCCAAGAGCCCGGTCGACCTGAGCGCACTGGCGCGGACGGTGGCCCGGGAGATCGGCGCGCGCGGCGGCGAGCGGCGCGTCACATGGCGCATCGCCGACGGCCTGGGCGCGCTTGCCGACCCGGGCCTGATGCGCATCCTGCTGGAGAACCTGCTCGGCAATGCATGGAAGTACACGGGCAGGAAGGAGGAGGCGGTCATCGAGGTGGCCGGCAATGCCGCGGACGAGATCTTCGTGCGCGACAACGGCATCGGCTTCGACCCCGCCCAGGCCGCCGCCGTGTTCGAGCCGTTCCGACGGCTCGAAGGCGCGCAGCACTTCGAGGGCACCGGCATCGGCCTGGCCACCGTCCAGCGCATCGTCGAGCGGCACGGCGGCCGGGTGCGCGCCGAGGGCGCGGCGGGCGAAGGCGCGACGATCTACTTCTGGCTGCCGCCGGAGCGCCGCCGCTCCAGCAGGTAGGATGCTGGCGATGCAGACCGCCCTGATCGTGCTCGCCGCCTACGCGCTCGGTTCGGTGTCCTTCGCCATCGTGCTGTCGCGGCTGCTCGGCATGCCCGATCCGCGCCGCTACGGCTCGGGCAATCCAGGGGCGACCAACGTGCTGCGCTCGGGCAGGAAACTGGTGGCGGCGCTCACGTTGCTCGGCGACGGCGGCAAGGGCTGGCTCGCGGTCTGGCTGGCGCAGCAGTGGACCGGACAGCCGGCCGTGCTGGGCCAGGACGTGCTGTTTGCGGGGGTCGCGGTCTTCGTCGGCCACCTGTTCCCGGTCTTCCACGGCTTTCGTGGCGGCAAGGGCGTCGCCACTGCCGCGGGCGTGCTGCTCGCGTTCGACCCCTGGCTCGGCCTCGGGACGCTCGCCACGTGGATCGCGATCTTCGTGTTCTTCCGCGTTTCGTCGCTCGCAGCACTGGTGGCCGCGGTGTTTGCCCCGGCCTATGCGTTCTGGCTGTTCGGCCTGCAGCCCGTGTTTCCCGCGGTCCTTGCGATCGCGGTGCTGCTGCTGTGGCGGCACAAGGACAACATGCGCCGCTTGCTCGCCGGAGAAGAGGGACGCGTGGCCGGCAAGGCTAGCCCGCCGCCGCAAGGTCCCAGCGCGGGCGCACCGTGAAGCCGCGCTCGGCGTCGCCGCCCAGCCCGGCCTGCAGGCGCAGCGTGGCCGCAAGCGCGATCATGGCGCCATTGTCAGTGCACAGCTCGGGCGGCGGATAGAGGACGTCGAAGCCGCTTGCGCCGCCCCGCGCGTCGAGCGCGGCGCGCAGCCGCCGGTTGGCGCCGACACCGCCGGCGACCACGAGTTGCGTGCAGCCCGTGCGCTCCATGGCGAGCGCGCTCTTCGCCACCAGCACGTCCACCACCGCGTCTTCGAAGGCGCGCGCGATATCGGCGCGCGGCTGCTCGTCGCGCGCGGCCCCGCGCGCCAGCGTGGCCACGGCGGTCTTCAGGCCGCTGAAGCTGAAGTCGAGGTCGCCGCTGGCGATCATCGGCCGCGGCAGGCGGTGCAGGCCGGGCCGGCCGCGCTCGGCGAGCGCGGCGAGCGCGGGCCCGCCGGGATAGCCCAGACCGAGCAGCGTCGCGGTCTTGTCGAAGGCCTCGCCGGCCGCGTCGTCGTGCGTCTCGCCGAGCAGCTGATAGTCGCCCACGCCGGCGACGCGCATGAGCTGCGTGTGCCCGCCCGAGGCGAGCAGCGCGACGAAGGGAAATTCGGGCCGCGCGGCGCCGAGCAGCGGCGAGACCAGATGCCCCTCGAGGTGGTGGATGCCGATCGCCGGCACGCCGAGCGCCGCTGCCAGCCCGTGGCCGAACGCCGCGCCGACCAGCAGCGCGCCCGCGAGGCCAGGCCCCTGCGTGTAGGCCACGGCCGTCAGGTCGCCGGGCGTCTTGCCGGCCTGCGCCAGCACCAGCCGCGCGAGCGGCACGATGCGCCGCACGTGGTCGCGCGAGGCGAGCTCCGGGACGATGCCGCCGTAGGCCTCGTGCATCTCGACCTGGGAGTGCAGAGCCTGGGCGAGCAGCCGCCCGGCCGCGCCGTCGTAGAGCGCGACGCCGGTCTCATCGCAGGAGGTTTCGACGCCGAGGACCAGCACGCTGTCATTGTGAGGCTTCTGCTACAATCCCGCCCTTTCGCAATACGGGGTAGGGAATGCCGACTGTCCGCGTCAAGGAGAACGAGCCCTTCGAGGTGGCCATGCGCCGCTTCAAGCGCACCGTCGAGAAGACGGGGCTGCTGACCGAGCTGCGCGCGCGCGAGTACTACGAAAAGCCGACCTCCGAGCGCAAGCGCAAGCTCGCGGCGGCCGTGAAGCGCCACCATAAGCGCCTGCGCAGCCAGATGCTGCCGGCGAAGCTGTACTAGGACCTGATCTCAGGATTTCAGCCAGCGCCCCGGTGCTTCCCACCGGGGCGTTTGCGTTTCTGGAGCCCCCATGACCCTCAAGGAACGGATCAGCGAAGACATGAAGGCGGCGATGCGCGCCAAGGACGCCGCCCGCCTGTCCGCCGTGCGGCTGCTGCTCGCCGCCATGAAGCAGAAGGAGGTCGACGAGCGCGTCGAGCTGACGGATGCCGACGTGCTGGGCGTCATCGAGAGGATGGTGAAGCAGCGCCGCGAGTCGATCGCACAGTACGAGAAGGCCGCGCGCGCCGACCTGGCCGCGCAGGAGCAGTTCGAGATCGGCGTGCTGCAGGCATACCTGCCGCAGCAGCTGGGCGAGGCCGAGCTGGCGCAGGCGGTGGCCGCGGCTCTTGCCGAGGCCGGTGCGGCGAGCGTCAGGGACATGGGCAAGGTGATGGCGCTCCTCAAGCCACGCCTCGCCGGCCGCGCCGACATGGGCAAGGTGTCCGCGCTCGTGAAGGCGAAGCTCGGGGCCTGAAAATGGGGACAGTCCCCATTTAAACTGCGAAATGGGGACAGTCCCCATTTTCACGTGATCCCCGACTCATTCAAGCAGGACCTGCTCAACCGCGTCGACATCGTCGACGTGGTGGGCAAGTATGTCCAGCTGAAGAAGGCGGGCGCCAACTACTCGGGGCTGTGCCCGTTCCACGACGAGAAGACGCCCTCGTTCACGGTCAGCCCCGCCAAGCAGTTCTATCACTGCTTCGGCTGCCAGAAGCACGGCAACGCCATTGGCTTCCTCATGGACTACGGCGGCATGGGCTACGTCGACGCGGTGAAGGAGCTCGCCGCGACGGTCGGCATGCAGGTGCCGGCCTGGCAGCCGCGCACGCCCGAGGAGGCGAAGCGCCAGGAGCGGGAAACCGACCTCGCCGCGCTCATGCACCAGGCGATGGAGTTCTACCGGGCGCAGTTGAAGCACGCGCCGCGCGCCATCGAGTACCTGAAGCGCCGCGGCCTGTCCGGCGAGACCGCCGCGCGCTTCGGCGTGGGCTACGCGCCGGACGACTGGCAGGGACTGAAGGCCGCCTTCCCCGACTACGACAACGCGGCCCTGGTGGAATGCGGGCTGGTGATCGAGGGCGAGGGCAAGCGCTACGACCGCTTCCGCGACCGCGTGATGTTCCCGATCTTCAACCGCCGCGACGTGGTCGTCGGCTTCGGCGGGCGCGTGCTCGGCGAGGGCGAGCCGAAGTACCTCAACTCGCCGGAGACGCCGCTGTTCCAGAAGGGGCAGGAGATCTACGGCCTCGGCCACGCGCGCGATGCGATGCGCGAGGCCGGGCGCGCGCTGGTGGTCGAGGGCTACATGGACGTGCTGGCGCTCGCGCAGCACGGCCTGCGCTACGCCGTGGCGACGCTCGGCACGGCCACCACGCCGGTGCACGTCACGCGACTGCTGCGCGAGCTGCGCGAGCCGGGCGCCGAGCTGGTGTTCTGCTTCGACGGCGACGCCGCGGGCCGCAAGGCGGCATGGCGCGCGCTGGAGGTCTGCCTGCCGCTCGCCACCGACACCAACCCGATCCGCTTCCTGCTGCTGCCCGAGGGCGAGGACCCGGACACGCTGGTGCGCGCGCACGGGCGCCAGGACGTAGAGCGGCGCATCGCGGATGCGCAGACCCTGTCGTCCTACCTGCTGGGCGAGCTGCGCGCGCAGGCGGATCTTGCCAATGCCGAGGGCCGTTCGCGTTTCCTCGTGGCCGCCAAGGCGCTGGTGCAGCGCCTGAACGCGCCCGTGCTCAGGATGCAGGTGGTGCGCGCCATCGCGCCGCTCGCGCAGGTCACGCCCGAGGATGTCGAGCGGCTGTTCGCGCCGCTGGAGGGCGCCGCCCGTGCCCGGACGGCGCCGCCGGCCAGGACGCGCGCGCCGCTCGCGGCCAGCACCGCGGAGCAGGGCTTGCTGCGCTGCGTGCTCGCCGATCCGTCGCTCGCGCGGGGGCTCGCCGACGAGCTGCTGGACGAGAGCGCGCCCGAGACGGCGGCCCTGCGCAGCCTGGCCGCGGAGGTCGCCGCGGACAATGCCCCCAGCCCGGGCATGCTGCTCGAGCGCTTCCGCGGCGGGGCCCACGAGCTGCTCGTCCATCGCGCGCAAGCCGCCGTGCTGGAGAGCCAGCTCGACGCCGAGTCCGCGGCGCACGAGTTCACGCAGTTGCAGATCGCCCTGCGCATCCGCCACAAGCACCGCGAGATCGAGGCGCTCAAGGACCGGGTCGGCCGCGATTCGGCATTGAACGCGGAGCTCAACCTGCGCATCAAAGAACTGCATCAATTGAAAGGACAGCGGTCCTGAGGGCGCGTTTGAGGTAAAATCGCCCCCTTTTTTTCGGCTCGGGCGCTCCACGCGCGACGACGAGGTGAGAATGGTCAAGGCAAAGCGCAAGGCGAAGGCGAAGCAACCTCGCAAGGCCGCGAAAAAGTCCAAGCCGATCAAGGTCTTGAAGAAGAAGTCGCGCCCGGCGCCGGCCAAGGCCGTGCGCCGCAAGCAGGTTAAGGCCGCGCCCCGGAAGCCGATCAAAGCCGCGCCGCAGAAGGTCGCCGCGAGGGCGCATGCCCCCGCCAAGGCCGAGGAGAAGGGCAAGAAGCCGGCGATCAAGAGCGCCAAGGCCGCGCTCGAGCAGCTCGAGGCCAAGCTCGCCGAGGGCCTGAAGACCAAGGCCGGCCGCGGCCGGCCCGGGCGCCGCGCCAAGCGCGAGGAGTGGCTCGCCGCGATGGCGGAGCTGCCCAAGGAGGACGCCGAGACGCGGCGCATGCGGCTGAAGAACCTGATCAAGCTCGGCAAGGATCGGGGCTTCCTCACGTACGCGGAAATCAACGACCACCTGCCCGACGACCTGGTGGATGCCGAGCAGATCGAAGCCATCATCTCGACGTTCGGCGACATGGGCATCCAGGTCTACGACCAGGCGCCCGACCAGGAAACGCTGCTGATCACCGCCGAGTCGGCGCCGGCGGCGGCCACCGACGAGGACGTCGAGGAGCAGGCGGAAGCCGCGCTGTCCACGGTGGATTCCGAATTCGGCCGCACCACCGACCCGGTGCGCATGTACATGCGCGAAATGGGCTCGGTGGAGCTGCTGACGCGCGAGGGCGAGATCGAGATCGCCAAGCGCATCGAAGAGGGGCTGCGCCACATGGTGCTGGCGATCAGCGCCTGCCCGACCACCGTGCGCGAGATCCTCGACCTGGCCGATAAGGTCGAGAAGGAAGAGATGCGCATCGACGAGGTCGTCGACGGCCTGATCGACCCCAACGCCAAGGACGACTTCGACCCGAAGAAGGCGGAGGCCGCGAGCGAGGAAGAGGAAGAGGAGCAGATCGAGGAGGAAGAGGCCGAATCCGAGGAGGACGAGGGCGCGGCGCAGACGGCGAGCCTGCTCGCGCTGCGCACCGCGGCGCTGGAGAAGTTCGCGCGCATCCGCAGGTTGTTCGAGAAGATGCTGCGCGTGCTGGAGAACAAGGGATCCAAGGACAAGGACTACCTGCGCGTGCGCGAGCAGATTTCCACCGAGCTGATGACGATCCGCTTCACGGCGCGCACGGTGGAACGGCTGTGCGACAGCGTGCGGGGCCTGGTGGACAACATCCGCAGCCACGAGCGCCAGATCCACGACATCTCGGTGAACAAGGCGCAGATGCCGCGCCCGCACTTCATCAAGGTGTTCGTCGGCACCGAGGGCTCCAAGCGCTGGCTGAGCGCGGAGATCAACGCCGGCAACCCCTGGAGCGAGCAGCTGGCGCGCGTCGAGCCCTCGATCCTGGAGCTGCTCGGCAAGATCCAGGGCGTGCAGCAGAAGATCGGCATTCCGATCCGGGATCTGAAGGAGATCAACAAGCAGATGTCCACGGGCGAGGCGAAGGCGCGCCGCGCCAAGCGCGAGATGACCGAGGCCAACCTGCGCCTGGTGATCTCGATCGCCAAGAAGTACACCAACCGCGGTTTGCAGTTCCTCGACCTCATCCAGGAGGGCAACATCGGCCTGATGAAGGCGGTGGACAAGTTCGAGTACCGCCGCGGCTACAAGTTCTCGACCTACGCCACCTGGTGGATCCGGCAGGCGATCACGCGCTCGATCGCCGACCAGGCGCGCACCATCCGCATCCCGGTGCACATGATCGAGACAATCAACAAGATGAACCGCATCTCGCGCCAGATCCTGCAGGAGACCGGGCAGGAGCCCGACCCCGCCACGCTCGCGCAGAAGATGGAGATGCCGGAAGAGAAGATCCGCAAGATCCTCAAGATCTCCAAGGAGCCGATCTCGATGGAGACGCCGATCGGCGACGACGACGACTCGCACCTGGGCGACTTCATCGAGGACCAGTCGACGCTCGCGCCGAACGACGCGGCGATGTACGCGTCCCTGCGCGAGGTGACCAAGGAAGTGCTCGACACGCTCACGCCGCGCGAAGCCAAGGTGCTGCGCATGCGCTTCGGCATCGAGATGAACACCGACCACACGCTGGAGGAGGTCGGCAAGCAGTTCGACGTAACGCGCGAGCGCATACGCCAGATCGAGGCCAAGGCGCTGAGGAAGCTGCGGCATCCTTCGCGCTCCGAGAGGCTGAAGAGTTTCCTCGACCAGGAGGGATAAGGCCGGCAGCGCGCTCACCGGGCGACGCGCCGTCACTCCGATGGCAGGCAAGGGCAAGCTCTATCGCCGGACTGCGTCCGGCAGCGAAGCAGTCACGCGTAACGACTTGGCCGTGCCGGCCGACTACCGGCGCATTCTGGCGCTGGTGGAAACGGAAATGCACGGCGACGCGATCCGCGGCAGTCTGCGCCAGTTCCCGGATACTTTGCTCGCCGAGTGGCTGGGTGAGCTCGAGGAGCTCGGCATGCTCGAGTCGCGGTCTGCGGCGGACGTCACGCAACCTTTGCAGTTCGCGGTACCCGGACAAGCGCCGGGACCGATTGACGAGGACGCGCCGCGTATCGAGCGCGAGGCGAGCGTCGCGGGCGCATCCCTTTCCCGCACCGGGGCATATCTGGCCGAAGACCGGCTGAAGAACCGCGCGCCTCTCGCCAAGCAGGCGGCGGCCACCGTGGTGCTCGTGGTCGAAGACGATCCTGACCAGCTCGCGCTCGCAGACTTGCGCGTCAGCATGGCGGGTTATCAGGTACGCGTCGCCGGCAACGGCCAGGCTCTGAAGGATTCGCTGCGCGCCATGGGGCTGCCGGACATCCTGCTTCTCGACGTCATGCTGCCCGACGCGGATGGTTTCGCGATCCTCGCCGGCATGCGCCGCCATCCGAGGCTCGCGCTGCTGCCCGTGATCCTGCTCACCGCCAAGGACAGTCCTGCGGACATCAGCAGAGGCCTTGCGCTTGGCGCGGACGGGTACGTGACGAAGCCGTACACCAAGAACATCCTCGCCGACACCATACGCAAAGTGCTCAAGACGGGTCCTGCGAGCTAGACTGCACGCGGCAGCGCGGGGCCGGTAGCTCAGTCGGTCAGAGCAGGGGACTCATAATCCCTTGGTCCTTGGTTCGAATCCAAGCCGGCCCACCACCTTTTGCGCGGCGCACGGACACCCGGATAAGCCAGGGCAGGGCGGCTGTGTCAAAGTTGCCTTGGTCTGCATCCAGCGGCGGAGGGCACGGTGAGTGGTGGCGGCAACGGCAGTGGAGAGCAACTGGCCGAGTGGCTGAAGGAGGCCGGCCGGCGCACCCAGTCGGCGGCCCGCGAAGCCTCCGACGCGAGCGACGACACTTTCAACTCCCCGGCGTCGCTGCACAAGTATCTCGAGGACCTGGCGGGCAGGAAGCTGCAGACCCACGCCGACGTGCTGGCCTACCTGCGCCAGGTCGCCGGCACGCAGCCCGATGCGCACCGCGAGCGCGAACGCCGCCGCATGGTGCGCGAAGTGTCGCTGCTCGCGCTGCTCGCCGTGAGCTACCTGCACTTCTACTACTGGGAAGTGCAGCTCGAGATCGCGGCGCTGCGCTCGGTGGGCGTTTTCATTCCCGCGCCCGAGGCGCGGCCGCACAAGATCACTGCCTGATCGCTCACGCGGTCGCCTCGCCAACACGCCGCGCCGGGGTTCTCCGCACGCCGTAATCTGCTGTAAAATCCGCAGCTTCCCTCGGGGTGGTAGCTCAGCTGGGAGAGCGTCGCGTTCGCAATGCGAAGGTCGAGGGTTCGATCCCCTTCCACTCCACCAGGTTCTTGCGGGTTTCGCCGCGCAGCGCGCGGCGAGCCCGCCCGTGCACCCTCTGATCGCGCGCGCCGGCGCGGCATAATGGCCCTGGCAGCTTGCGGGTCGGGGAAGGAACATGCCGAGTAAGTCGAAGCCCAGTCGGCGTGCCGGTCGACGGCGCGCAGCGCCGCGTTCTGCGGCGGAGGCGCCATCCGGGCCAGAGGCGTTGCGCGAGGCGCAGGAGCGCCTGGCCGCCGCCACTGCCGCGCTCGACGCGGCCACCCAGGAGCTCGATGCCTTCAGCTACGCCGTGTCGCACGACCTGCGCGCGCCGCTGCGCCATATCGACGGCTTCGTGCGCCTGCTGCAGGACGAGTTGGCGGAACCCAGCCCGAAGGCGGCGCACTACATGGCGACCATTGCCGCCGCCGCGCGGCGCATGGGAGGGTTGATCGACGACCTGCTGGCGCTGTCGCGCGCTTCACGCCAGTCGCTCGAATTGCGCGAGGTCGATCTTGCCGCGCTGGTGCGGGAGGTCGTGGAGAAGTCCGGGATCGAGGAGGGCGACGAGAAGGTGCAGTGGACAGTCGGCGCGCTTCCCCGGGTCATGGCCGACCGGGTCCTGATGCGCGGCGTGCTCGAGCGGCTGGTGTCCAACGCGCGCAAGTTCTCGCGGCTGAATCCGCAGCCGTGCATCGAGATCCGGGCACGACCCGTGCCCCGCGGAACGGTGGAGATTTCGGTGCGCGACAATGGCGTGGGCTTCGATCCGCGCCTGCGCGACAGGCTGTTCGGGGTTTTCCAGCGCCTGCATGCCGAAGGCGAGTTCGAGGGCGGCGGCACTGGCCTGGCGATCGCGCGGCGCATCCTGCACCGGCACGGGCAGCGCATCTGGGCTGAGGCCGAGCCGGGCCGCGGCGCCGTGTTCACGTTCACCCTGGATTTGGCGCCGAGCGCCTAGGCATGGCCAGCCTGCGCCTGCTGCTGCTGGAGGACTCGCAAGAGGACGCGGAGCTGTCGCTGGGCGCGCTCGCCGCCGCGCGCCTGGAATGCAGCGCGGACATGGCCTCTGGACGCGCGGACTTCGAGCGCCTGTACGCGCCCGGCAAGTACGACATCGTGCTTGCCGACTACCACCTGCCCGGCTACACGGGACTGGACGCGCTGGCGCGCGTGCGGCTCGAGGATCCGCTGCAGCCGTTCATCGTGGTCTCCGGCGCGCTGGGCGAGGAGCGCGCCGTCGAGGCCCTGCGCGCGGGCGCGACGGACTTCGTGCTCAAGGACAACCTCGTGCGCCTCGCGCCGGCTGT
>JAOUIL010000083.1 GCA_029883975.1 Betaproteobacteria bacterium | reverse complement strand
GCCGCGCCGAACGTGAACGACGGACTCGCCGGCTTCAGGAGCGCGCTGTCCACGCGCCCGTCGGCATGCTGCACGCGCAGGATGACGTCGGTGACCGTCGTCGCCAGGCCGTCGATGACGATGGTCGTCCCCGCGAGGCCGTCCGGGCAGGCGAGCGTGCCGCGCACGATGAGCGCGCCAGGGGTGAGCTGCTGCCCGGGCGTGGCGAGGCGGCATTCGCTCGGGATGACGGGGGCGATCGCGAGCTCGATCTCGCCGCCGGAGGGCTTCTTCCACAGAAAGGAGTAGGTTCCCGGCCCGGTTTCGCGCAGCTCAAGAAATGCAGGCCGAACCTCGTGCGCAGCAGCGACGGCCGACGCGAGCGCGAGGACCAGTGCGGCGAGTGCGTACTTCACGGGATCACGACCTCGTACTTCTCGAGCAGCCGCTCGTACATCGCATCGAGTGCCTGCTTGCGCCGCGCGCGAAGCGGTAGGCCTCGCGCGGGCCGAGCCGCGCGCCGAACGCGCCCGCGTCCATCGAGAACGAGGTGTGCAGGTGCGTGTCGCCGAAGTAAGGCTGCGTGGGAAAGCTGCGGCCGGCGTAGGGCGAGTACGGCGGCTTGGAGGGGTGGACCTTCTCGGCGGCGGCCTTGTCCAGCGTGCCGGCGTCCGAGGCGAGGATCGTCGGAGCAAACGCCAGGATAGCGAGGGCGAGGGCGTATCGTGCGGGACTCATCGAGTGCTCCCTGTGTTGCGGAAGACCTGCCCCTGATGATCGCATGGCCCGCGCCCCGGGCCAACGGCTGAATCGTGTACAGCGTGCGCTTCGGCTCCGGCAAGCTATGATCCGCGCCATGCGCGCAACTGCGCTGGCGTGGCTCCTGCTTGTTTCGTCCTGCGCGGCGACGCCGCCGCTGCAAGTCAGGGCCTGGTACTGGCTCGGCACGCTGGACAAGCTCTCTGTGACCGAAGCGCCCGAGCCCGAGCGCTATACGTTGCAGTTCCATGACGGCCGCGCGGCGGTCCGCGCCGACTGCAATCGCGGCACGAGCGCTGCGACGCTGGAGGGCGACCGCGTCTCGTTCGGCCCGATGGCGATGACCCGCGCGTTCTGCCCGCCGCCCTCGCGCGGCGACGAATATGCAAGGCAGCTCCAGTCCGCCGCACGTTTCTCGGTGCACGGCGACGTGCTGCGCCTCGAGCTGAAGGACGGCGGCGCGATGTTCTTCGCGGCGGACGCGAAGGCGCGAATCGCGCACTACCGGTGCCGCGATGAAAAGATGCAAAGCGTCGTCTACGCAGGCGAAGCGGCGCAGGTGTGGTTCGACGGCGCGCACTACGCGCTCGCGCGCGAGCGCACGGCCTCTGGCGCGCGCTACGCCGACGGCAGCGTCACCTTCGACACGAAGGGCGTCGTGGGCTCGCTGCGCAAGGGCGACGCGTTCCTCGCGCAGAACTGCCAGCTCCCGAGCCGCTAGTGCAGTTCCACATCCCCGCGCGGCTCTCGGTCATACTGCTGCCCGTGCTCGCGCGCGCCGCCGGCAGGGCGGCGCGCCCGGCGCGCCTCTATCTCTACGACAAGGGCGGGTTGTGACATGAGCCTGAGGATCCTCGCATGCGCGGCACTGCTGCTGCCGGCCGCGCTTGCCGCGCAGACCGCCGCGCTCCAGAGCGCGCCCGTGATCGTCGCCAACCGCGCGGTGATCGAACTGCGCGGGCCGATCGCCGGCTACACGGCCGACGAGCGCGCGCGCGGCGCGATGGAGCGCATCGAGGCGGCGCTCGACGCCGACCCCAAGGCCGAGGCCTCGTACGGCGACACCGAGGAGGGCACGCGCGTGCGGATCGGCGGCCGACTCGCGTTCATCGTCACCAAGATCGACATCGATCCCGACGCCGGCGAGACGACCGCGCTCGTGGCGCGCGAGGCCGCCCGGCGGCTCGAGCAGGCGATCGCCGAGCGGCGCGAGCAGCGCTCGCCGGGCTACCTGCTGCGCGCGGCGGGCTACGCCGCGGTAGCGACGCTGATCTACCTTGTCCTGATTTGGGGGCTGGTGCGCGCCGGCCGCTGGTTCGGCGATTACTTCGGGGCCGCGGCGGACGAGAAGGCGAAGAAGCTCCACGTGGGCAGCGTGCGGCGGATCGCCCGGCGCGTGATCGCGGCGCTCGCCTGGACCCTGGCCGCGCTGGCGAGCGTGTGGTGGGTCGCGTTCGTGCTGGAGCGCTTCCCGTTCACGCGGCGCTGGGGCGAGAACCTGGAGTCGAACCTCGTCGAGATCCTCAAGGACGTGGCGCTCGCCATCGCCGGCGCGCTGCCGGGGCTGGTGATCGTGGCGATCATCTTCGTGCTGGCGCGCGCCGTGATCGGCCTGGTGCGCGTGTTCTTCCTGCGCGTGGAATTCGGCCGCATCAAGGTCAACTGGCTCGACGCCGACACGGTCGGGCCGACGCGCCGCATCTTCACGATCATCGTCTGGGCGTTCGCGGCCGCGATCGCCTACCCCTACCTGCCGGGAGCGCAGACCGAGGCCTTCAAGGGCCTGTCGGTGCTAATCGGCCTGATGATCTCGCTCGGCGGCGCGAGCGTCATCGGCCAGGCCTTCAGTGGCCTCATCCTCATGTACACGCGCGTCTTCCGCCGCAACGACTACGTGCGCATCGACGACGTGGAAGGCACCATCACGCATCTCGGCATGTTCGCCACGCGCATCCGCACCGGGCTGGGCGAGGAGGTCACGCTGTCTAACGCCGGCATCTTGGCGAAGACGGTCAAGAACTTTTCGCGCGCGGTCGAGGGCACCGGCTACGTGCTCGACACCGTGGTGACCATCGGCTACGCCACGCCGTGGCGCCAGGTCGAGGCGATGCTGCTCGAGGCGGCGCGGCGCACGCGGGACATCGCGCAGGATCCCCGCCCGATCGTGCGCCAGACCGGGCTCACGGACTTCTATGTCGAGTACCGCCTGATCGCCTATACGCCGCTCGAGCACCCGGTGCCGCGCGTCGAGGTGCTGAGCCACCTGCACGGGCACATCCAGGACGTGTTCAACGAGTACGGAGTGCAGATTATGTCGCCGCACTACCGGGGGGACCCGAAAGATCCGCAGGTGGTGCCGAAGGACCGGTGGTTCGCAGCGCCGGCCAAGCCGCCGGAGAAGTGAGCGCGTCGTGTTCAAGGCGCTCGGCATTCTCGTCGCGCTGCTGACGGTGTTGTGAGCGGCGGCGCGCCTCAGGCCCGCTGCGGCCCCGGCTTGCCGTCCTCGACTACCCAGGCGGAGAGCGTCCGGCACGCCGCGTCGCGCTTCGCCGCCGACTCCATCGCGCGCAGGTCCACGCGCATCTCCTTGTCGCTCACCTCCACGCGCATGTAGCCGCGGTAGCGGCTCTCCACCAGCTTCAGGTGCGGGTTGTCGGGGAGGAACTTCTCCAGCCGCGCCTGCGCCCAGCCCTGCGAGGTAATCGAGGTGCCGACGAACTCGCTCGCCACGACCGGCGAGCCCGGATCGTCGAAGTCGAGCTTGAGGTCCGCGATCTGGAAGTTGTGCACGTCGCCGCCCATCACCACCGGGTTGGCGATGCGCTGCGCGACGAGGTGGTCGAGCAGGCGCTGCCGCGCCGCCGGGTAGCCGTCCCAGCCGTCGGTCCAGGCGCGCCGCCCCGGCCCCGGCTTCTGGTCGAAGCGCGCCATGCGCGTCTGCTGCGCGAGCACGTTCCAGCGCGCACGCGACTCCGAGAGCGCGTTCTCCAGCCAGCGCTCCTGCGCGCGGCCGAGCATCGTGCGCTCGGGATCCTCGAGGCTGCGGCAGTTCTCCGCGTCCACCGTGTTCGAGCCGCCGCTGCGCCCGCGCCGCACGCAGGCCTGCCAGGTGCGGTACTGGCGGTCGTCGAGCACGAAGAAGCGCCCGAGCCGGCCCCAGCCGAGCTGGGTGTAGATGCGCATGTCCGGCCCCCTGGGCTGCATGCGCGAGGGCAGCGGCTGATGCTCGTAGTAGGCCTGGTAGGCGGCCGCGCGGCGCGCGAGGAACTGCTCCGGCGGCATGCCGTCCTCGGGACGATTGTCGGCGTAGTCGTTGTCCACTTCGTGGTCGTCCCAGGTGACGATCCACGGGCAGGCGGCGTGCGCCGCCTGCAGGTCGGGGTCCGACTTGTACAAGGCGTAGCGCGCGCGGTAGTCGTCGAGCGTGTATGGCTCGCCCGCGTCGTGCTTCCTCACGTGGTCCTTGCCCCAGGACGACTCGTAGATGTAGTCGCCGAGGAACGCGACCAGGTCGGGCCCGTCGGTGGAGATGTGCCGGTGCGCGGCGTACCAGCCCTGCTCGTACTGCTGGCAGGAGGCTACCGCGAAGCGCAAGCTGTCCACCGCTTCGTCCGGCCGCGGCGCGGTGCGCGTGGCGCCGGTCGGGCTCGTCGCCTCTCCCGCCCTGAAGCGGTACCAGTACCAGCGGCCCGGCTCGAGGCCCTGCGGCTCGATGCGCACCGAGTGCGCCCGCTGCGGCTCGGCGTACGTGCCGCCGGCGGCGACGATCTTGCGCATCGCCGAATCCGCGGCGATCTCCCAGCGCACCGGCACCGCGACCGGAGCGTCGATGCCGACCAGGCGCGTCCACAGCACCATGCCGTGCGGATGGGGATAGCCCGAGGCGACGCCGAGGGCGAAGGGATCGCGCGCAAAGCGCGGGGTTGTCACCTGCGCGCAGGCGGGCAGGACTGGTGAAACACCCGCCGCGGCGAGGGCCTGCAGGAAGCGTCTGCGGTCCAGCATGCTCGTAGAATAGCGGGGGAACGTTACGGAGACTGTGATGATTCACTTCGTCGTGCACGAGGAAGGCGATGGCGTCGGCGTGGTCGTCGTCGAGGGCGTGAAGAAGGGCCAGGAGCTCACCGGCTGGATCATGGAGGACGACAAGGAAGTCAGGATCACGGCGAAGAGCGACATCCCGATCGGCCACAAGCTGGCGTTGAAGGACTACAAGCCCGGCGACACGGTCATCAAGTACGGCGTGGACATCGGCAAGGTCGTGGCGCCGATCGCCCGGGGCGAGCACACGCACGTGCAGAACCTGAAAACCAAGCGGTGGTAGGCATGGATCTCTCGAAAGCAAGCTTCTGGGGCTACAAGCGCGAGAATGGGCGCATCGGCGTGCGCAACCACGTCGTCATCCTGCCGGTGGACGACCTGTCGAATGCCGCCGCGCAGGCAGTGGAGAACAACATCAAGGGCACGCTCGCGCTGCCGCATCCCTACGGGCGCCTGCAGTTCGGCGCCGACCTCGACCTGCACTTCAGGACGCTGATCGGCACCGGCGCCAATCCCAACGTCGCCGCGGTGGTGGTGATCTGCATCGAGGAAGGCTGGGCGAAGAAGGTGGCCGACGGCATCGCCGCCACGGGCAAGCCCGTGGCGTATTTCGGCATCGAGCAGCACGGCGACCACGACACGATCCTGCGCGCCTCGAAGAAGGCGAAGGAATTCGTGCAGTGGGCGAGCGAGCTGCGCCGCGAGGAGCGGCCGCTCAAGGACCTGTGGGTGTCCACCAAGTGCGGCGAGTCGGATACCACCTCGGGCTGCGGCGCGAACCCTACGGTGGGCAATGCCTTCGACAAGCTCTACCCGCACGGGGTGACGCTCGTCTTCGGCGAGACCACCGAATTGACGGGCGGCGAGCACCTGGTGGCCGCGCGCTGCCGCAACGACGAAGTGCGGAAGAAGTTCCAGTTCATGTTCGACCGCTACCAGGAGGTCATCGAGCGCCACAAGACGAGCAACCTGATGGACTCGCAGCCCACCAAGGGCAACATCGAGGGCGGCCTGACCACCATCGAGGAAAAGGCGCTCGGCAACATCCAGAAGATCGGCAGGAAGTGCGTGGTGGACGGCGTGCTCGACAAGGCCGAGGCGCCGACCGGCCCGGGCCTGTGGTTCATGGATTCCTCGTCGGCCGCGGCCGAGATGGTGACGCTGTGCGCGGCCGCGGGCTACACGGTGCACTTCTTCCCGACGGGACAGGGCAACGTGATCGGCAATCCCATCCTGCCGGTGATCAAGCTGTGCGCGAACCCGCGCACGGTGCGCACGATGAGCGAGCACATCGACGTGGACGTCACCGGGCTGCTGAGGAAGGAGCTCAGTCCCGACCAGGCGGGCGACAAGCTGCTCGAGTGCATGTTCCGCACCGCCAACGGCCGGCTCACGGCGGCGGAAGCGCTCGGGCACCGCGAGTTCGTGCTGACGAGGCTGTACGAATCGGCCTAGCGTCTTCGTGCTGGTGCACGGCGCCTGGCACGGCGGCTGGTGCTGGCACCGCGTCGCCGATCCGCTGCGCGCGGCCGGGCACCGCGTGTTCACGCCCACGCTGACCGGCGTGGGCGAGCGCGCGCACCTGCTGAGCGCGAGCGTCGACCTCGACACGCACATCCAGGACGTCCTCGGCGTGCTCGAAGCCGAGGAGCTGGAGGACGTCGTGCTTTGCGGGCACAGCTATGCGGGGCTCGTGATCTCGGGCGTCGCGGCGCGCGCCAAGGCGCGCCTGCGCCAGCTGGTCTACCTGGACGGGCTCCTTGCCGAAGATGGCCAGTCCTGGGCCGATGCGTTCCCGCCCGAGGTCGCCGAGGCGCGCCGCAAGGGCGCGACGGTCACGAACGGCGTGAAGACCATCCCCGCACCGGATCCCGAGATCTACGGATTCGCGGATCCGGCCGACACCTTGTGGGTGCGTCGGCGGCTGACCCCGCACCCGTACGCGCCGTTCGAGCAGAAGTCGCGGCTGAACGGGCCGCTCGGCAGCGGCCTGCCGCGCCTGTACATCGAATGCACGACCCCGCCGATCGCGGCGCTCGCCACCATCAAAGACCGCTACCGCGGCAGGCGCGACTGGCCGTTCGTCGCGCTGCACACCGGGCACGACGCCATGCTGAGCGCGCCGCAGGACATCGTGCGGTTGCTGCTGCAGTTCGCATGAGCGCGACGCTGCACGTCAAGGTTTGGCGCGGCGGCGCGGACGGCGCCTTCCAGGAGTTCGAGGTGCCGCGGCGCGAGAGCCAGACGGTGCTGGACGTGGTCACGCACATCCAGCGCGCGCTCGACCCGACGCTCGCCTACCGCTACGCCTGCCGCGTCGGCATGTGCGGCTCCTGCGCGATGACGGTGAACGGCGCCGCGCGCTGGACCTGTCGCACGCATGTCGACAAGGTGGCGAACAAGGGTGAGCTGACGATCGCTCCCCTCAGGAACCTGCCGGTGATCCGCGATCTGGTCACGGACATGCGCGAGTTCTTCGACAAGTGGGCGCGCGCCGCGGGACAGTTCCGCGGCGCGCGCACGCGCGCCGACGATTTCGCGCGCGTCTCCCCGCAGTCCGCTGAGCGCGTGCAGGCGGACGCGGCCATCGAATGCATCGGTTGCGCGGTGTGCTACGCCTCGTGCGACGTGCTGGCGCGCCTGCCCGAGTACCTCGGCCCCGCGGCGCTCAACCGCGCATGGACGCTGGTCAACGACGTGCGCGACGCGGCGCAGGCCGAGCGCCTGCGCGCGGTCGCGGGCGACGCGGGCAGCCTTTCCTGCCATACGCACATGAGCTGCACCGAGCGCTGCCCCAAGAACATTTCGCCGACCGCGGGCATCGCGGGCCTGAAGCGCGCGGTGGCGAGAGCGGCGCTCGCCGGCGAGTTGTGAGCGCGCGCAGCGAAACGCTCCTGTGGGTCGCGCAGCGCGCGAGCGCGGGGCTGCTCGCGCTGTGCGTCACGGTGCATCTGGCCACGATCCTCTACGCCGTGCAGGGCGGGCTCACCGGCGCCGAGATCCTCGGGCGCACGCGCGGCAACCCCGCCTGGGCGGCTTTCTACACGATGTTCGTGCTGGCGGCGGCCGTGCACGCGCCGATCGGGCTGCGCACGGTGCTCGCCGAGTGGTTCGGCTGGCGCGGCCGCGCGCGCGATTTCGCGCTCATCGCCTTCGCGGTCGTGCTGGCGGGGCTCGGGCTGCGCGCCGTCTCGACGGTGTTCGCATGAGCCGCCGGCTGGCGTACGCGCATCGCCTGTCGGGGATCGCGCTGGCGGTGTTCCTGCCCGTGCATTTCTGGGTGCTCTCCCGCGCGCTCGAGCTGGACGCGTTTCTCGCCTGGACCGAGCAGCCGGCGGTCAAGCTCGCCGAGTGGGGCCTGGTGACGCTGCTCGCGCTGCATCTGGCCGGGGGGCTGCGCGTGCTCGCGCTCGAATTCCTGCCGTGGCGGAATTGGGCGAAGGGGCTTGCGGCCGGGGCCGCGGCCTTCGCGCTCGCGGCGGGTCTGGCGTTCGCGCTGGCGCTGTAGGATCATTCAGGCAGATCACAATAACGGAGGATGCCCATGAAACTCGCGAAACTCGTCGTCTTCGCCGCCGGCCTGCTGGTCGCCGCATCGGCCGGTGCGCAGTCCTGGCCGCAGAAGCCGGTGCGCTTCATCGTCCCGTTCTCGCCGGGCGGCGCCACCGACATCTCGGCGCGCCTGCTCAGCCAGAAGCTCACCGAGATGTGGGGCCAGCAGATCGTCATCGAGAACCGCGGCGGCGCCGGTGGCGGCGTGGGCGCGGCGGAAGCCGCCCGCATGACGCCTGACGGCTACAACTTCTTCTTCCCGTCCGGCTCGGTGATGACCGCCAACCAGCACATCTATGCCAAGCTCAACTACAACCCCGAGAAGGACTTCGTGCCGGTGACCAACGTGGTCTCCGGGCCGCAGGTGCTGGTGGTGCCGGCGAGTTCCCCCTACAAGACGCTGGCCGACCTGCTGGCCGCGGTGCGCGCCAATCCCGGCAAGTTCACCTTCGGCCACGCCGGCATCGGCTCGCAGATCCACCTGGCGGCGGAGAACTTCGTCTACCAGGCGAAGCTCAACGCGATCTCCGTGCCCTACAAGGGCGAAGGCCCGGCGCTCGCCGGCCTGGTCGGCGGCGAGACCACATTCATGCTGCCCAACATGGCGGCGGCCATCGGCCACGTGAACGCGGGGCGGCTGCGCGCGCTCGGCGTGACCAGCGCCGCGGAGGCGCCGCAGATGCCGGGGGTCGCGCCCATCGGCAAGACGGTCAAGGGCTTCGTCAATTCCGGGTGGTTCGGCATCGTCGCGCCCACCGGCACGCCGCGCGAGATCATCGACCGCCTGTACGGCGACGTGCGCAAGGCGCTCGACGACACGCAGATGAAGGCGCGCTTCTACGCCATGGGCCTCACGCCCGTCGGCAACACGCCGGCGCAGATGGCGAAAGCGATGAAGGAAGAGACCAAGCTGTGGGCCACCGTCGTGCGGGAGCGCAAGATCTCTGTGAAATAGGAGCAGGGGGATCGTCGGCGCCACTCGATCCCCCCGCACCCCCCTATGCGCATCGATTTGCGTGAAGTCGAGGAGGCGGCGAAGGAGCTCTACATCCGGGCGCTCAAGCGCCTGCCTCCCGACATCAAGCAGGGCTTCGACGCGCTCGCGCGTCGCGAAAGCGACGCGGGCGCGCAGCGCATGCTCGGCACCATGATCGCCAACATCAAGGTCGCCGAGGACACCGACAACCTGCTGTGCCAGGACACCGGCATCCCGATCTACAACGTGTGGATCGGGCGCGGGGTGGAGGTGGACGGCATGGCGCTCAAGGACGCCATCCGCACGGGCTGCGCGCGCTCCACGCGCGAGCACCCGTTTCGCTCCTCGGTCGTGCACCCGACGACGCGCGTCAACGCGCAGGACTCGACCGGACGCGGCATCCCCGTGATCAACATCGATTTCACCGGCGAGCGCGACGCGCTGGTGATCGAGATGGTGCCCAAGGGCTCGGGCTCGGAGAACAACTCGTGGCTCAGGATGGCGATTCCGGCCGAGGGCGTGGACGCCATCAAGACGTTCGTCGTCGATTGCGTGCTGGAGGCGGGCGGCAAGACCTGCCCGCCGACCATCGTCGGCGTCGGCGTCGGCGGCACGGCGGACCTGTGCGTGCACCTCGCCAAGACCGCGGCCACGCGGCCGCTCGGCACGCGCTGCGAGGACGCCGAGGGCGCGAAGCTCGAGGCGGAGCTCTCCGCGGCCGTGAACATGCTCGGCGTCGGCCCGCAGGGGCTGGGCGGCGACTCCACGTCCTTCGCCGTGCACGTGGAGACGGCGGCCACGCACATCACCATGAACCCGGTGGCGGTCAACATGCAATGCCACTCGGCGCGCCGCGCGCGCGCCACTTTCCGGCCCGCGGGAGTCGAATATGGCTATTAGGCTGCTGTTGCTGATGGCGCTCGCCCTGCCGGCGTCCGCGGCGGAGGTCGCAGGCGTGAAGTTCCAGGACAAGGCGCGCGTCGCGGGGAGCGAACTGCTGCTCTCCGGCGCGGGCCTGCGCAAGCGCCTGTTCTTCGACGTCTACGCCATGGCGCTGTACGTGGGCGAGCCGAAGGCCGACCGGGTGACGCAGGGCGGCGCGAAGCGCATCGCCATCCGCATGCTGCGCGACGTGGACGCCGACACCTTCGCCAAGGCGCTGGTCGACGGCATGCGCTCGAACCACGACGAGGCGACGATGAAAGCGCTCGAGCCGCGCATCGCGCAGCTGAACGCGATCATGGCCGCCATCAAGGAAGCGAAGAAGGGCATGGCCATCGACCTCGACTGGCATCCCGGGGGCAGCACGCACGTGACGATCGACGGCAAGCCCGCGGGCCAGCCGATCGAGGGCGAGGACTTCTATCGCGCGCTGCTCAGGATCTGGCTCGGCCCGAAGCCGGTGCAGGACGACCTGAAGAAGGCGCTGCTCGGCGGCTAGCGATGGCGCACCACGAGTTCACCATGCCGATCGACGAGGCGCAGGCGCGTGCGCTGCGCATCGGCGACACCGTGACGCTGAACGACACGCTGTACGGCATCCGCGACGCGACGCAGATCCACATGTTCGACCGCGGCAGGAAGACGCGCTTCGACCTGCGCGGGCACGCGGTGATCCACACCGCGCCCAACGTGAAGAAGGTGGCGCAGAGCGCCGCGCACCCCGCGGGCTACGCGCCGCTGTGCGTCGGCACCACGACCAGCGAGCGCATGGAGCGCTTCACGCGGCCGCTGATGCAGCAGTACGGCGTGCGCCTGGTGATCGGCAAGGGCGGCCTGCGCGAAGCCTCGGCCGCGGCCTTCGCCGAGCTCGGCGGCGCCTACCTCGCCATCATCGGCGGCACGGCGGCCCTGGAGACCACCTGGGTCGAGGCCATCGAGGACGTGGACCTGGACGACCTGCACCCGGAATCGCTGTGGAAGTTCCGCGTGAAGGGCTTCGGGCCGCTGCTCGTAGCGATGGACAGCCACGGCGCGAGCCTGTATTCCCGGGTGCGGGAGGCCGGGCGCGCGAAGCGCGCCGGGGCCTTGCGCCGGCTCGGGGTGGGTTAGAATCCGCCGCGCTGTTCCCTATCGAGGAGGAAGGACCATGAAATCGCTGTTGCGCATCGCGGCGCTCGCCGCTACGTCGCTTGCGTTCGCCGCGCAGGCGCAGAACCTGTCCATCGGCACCGGCGGCACCGGCGGCGTGTACTACCCGCTGGGCGGCGGCATCGCCGCGGTGCTGTCGAAGTACGTGCCGGGCATGCAGGCCACGGCGGAAGTGACCGGCGGCTCGGTCGCCAACCTGCAGCTCGTAGGCACCGGCAAGCCCTACCTCGCCATGACCATGGTGGACGCGGGCGTGGACGCCTACAAGGGCCAGCAGAAGTTCCAGGGCAAGGCCGTGCCGGTGCGCACGCTGATGGTCATGTACCCGAACCGCATGCACGTGGTGTCGATCACGGCGACCGGCATCAAGTCGATCGCGGATCTCAAGGGCAAGCGCGTGTCCACCGGCTCGGGCGGCAGCGCTACCGAGGTGATGGCGTTCCGCGTCATCGAGGCCGCGGGCCTGGACAGCAACAAGGACATGACACGCGAGCGCCTCGGCGTCGCCGAGTCCGTGAACGCGCTCAAGGACCGCAAGATCGACGCCTTCTTCTGGGTCGGCGGGCTGCCGACCGCGGCGGTCACCGACCTCGCCAACTCGCCGGGCGTGACGATCCAGATGATCGACCATGCCGAGCTGGTGCCGGCGATGAACGCGAAGTGGGGCGAGCTGTACGTGAAGGACGTCATCTCCAAGGACGTCTACCGGGGCATGGCCACGGACAATCACCAGGCGACGGTCACCAACCTGCTCGTGGCGCACGAGGGCATGGACACGCAGACCGCCTACAACGTCGTCAAGGCGATCTTCGAGCACCGCGAGGAGCTGATCCGCGTGCACAAGGAGGCGGCGAACTTCGTGCTGGAGAAGCAGAAGACCGCCGCCACCGGGGGCATTCCCTGGCATCCGGGCGCGCTGAAGTATTTCAAGGAGAAGGGCGTCAAGCTGGACTGAGGTCCGGCGGCGCGCGGGCCCCGTCCAGGCGACTGGCGGGGCTTTTCTTTTTCTGGAGGGGGAGCGATGAGCGAGGACATCGCCCGGCTGCACCAGCCGGCCAAGGAAGTGAGCGCCGAGGCGCTGGCGCGCGCCGAGGAGATGATCGAGCGCGAGGAAGGCGTCCACAACAAGCTCAAGGGCCGGATCGCCGGCCTCGTCGCCACGGTCGCGGTGGCGATGTCGCTCTTTCACCTGTACACCGCCTACGCCATCGTGCGGCCCGAGCACCTGCGCGCCATCCACGTGGCGTTCGTGCTCTTTCTCACCTTCCTCATCTTCCCGGTGGCCCGGAGCTTCCGCCACCGCGTCATGTGGTGGGACTGGCTGCTTGCCGCCGCGGGGGTCGCCACCGCCGTCTACCTGATCGCCGGGGGCGACGACTTCTTCGACCGCTCGATCGTGCCGAACTCGTGGGACATCGTGTTCGGGGTGGGCCTCGCGCTGCTCGTCCTCGAGGCGATGCGCCGCACCACCGGCTGGATCATGCCGTTCGTGACGACGTGCTTTCTGCTGTACGCGTTCTTCGGCGAGTATCTGCCCGCGCCCTGGACCCACAAGGGCTACGAGATCCCGCGGCTGGTGGGGCACATGTACATGACGCTGGAGGGCATCTACGGCACCGCGATCGCCGTGTCCTCGACGCTCATCATTCTGTTC
>JAOUIL010000082.1 GCA_029883975.1 Betaproteobacteria bacterium | reverse complement strand
GGCGAGCAACGCTGGAACCGTGGAGCCGGAGCTGGCGGTAACTGCGATCGATTCGGCCTCGATCACCAGGTAGCCGATGGTGAGCACGTAGCCCTCGCGCACCAGGATGCCAGACCCTTCGCGCCTCACGCCCAGCGTTTCGGCGGTGCGCGCATCGGGCAGCATGCGGGACTGGACGCGCACCACCGCCGAGAGGGTCGCCTCCGCCTCGGCGTCGGTCCTGTCCTGTGCCGGTGCCGCCGCGGCGCCGAGCACGAGCGCGAGCAGCAGAATGCGCAGTGCGTTGGCCATGGACGTCACCCGCGCGTCTGGCCCTTGAACCGGGCCTCGATGCGCGCGCGCAGCGCCTCCACGCGCGCGCGGTTGACGCCCCAGTCGCCGCGCCCAAGGCGCGAGGCCGAGCGCACGTGCAGCGCCCGCGCCTTCTCGTCGTAGGTGAACTCGACGTCGTCGACGAAGCCCATGACCCGGGAGCGGAACTCCGCGTAGAGGTAGTTGCCCTCGTGCCGGATGACGGTGCCACGCGGCATGCTCTCGACCGCATTTCTCGCCGCGGCGATCGCCTCGAGCGCGCTGCCCTCGAAGCGGATGGGCTCGATGTAATGCCCCCTGTCGGCGGGATCGGCCTGGCTGGAGACGCAGTTGGGCGTGCTTCGCGGCCGCGCGAGGCGCCCGTGCTTCACGCCGAGGTAGTTGGGGCGCTTGCCGGCGAACATGGTGTCCCCCTTTGCGATGCTCAGATGCAGCGCCAGGCCCGCGGCCGCGCCGCAGGCAAGGAGCGCAAGCGCGGCGAGAACGCGGCCTAGCATCGGCTGCCGATGCTAACATCGTCGCGCACAACGCCCCGGGGAGGAACGCATGGAAATTTCCGCGCAGCAGCTCGCCGAGCTTCTTATCGGCATCGCGCGTGCCCAGCACGCGATCATCCAGGGGGTGGAAAGCGCGACGGCGGGAACGAAGACCCAGCACATCCTGCCGATGCTGCAGAACCTCGCGCACCTGCGCGACCATCCCGAGCCCACGCTGGTCGATCTGCCGGTGCGCGTGCTGCTGACCACGCAAGGCCGCGTGCCGCCCGATCCCGCGGCGGTGGCGCGCGACCTGGAGCGCCTGCTCGGCGCCTAGAAGTCCTTCGGCTCCGGCGGAAAAGCGGGCTTCCTCTTTTCGCGGTGAGACGCGGCGCCCTCGCGCACTTCGGCGCCCGTGAAGCCCAGCATCTCCAGCGCGAGCGAGGTGTCGAACGTGGGGCCCGCCATGCGCAGCCAGTTGTTCAGGCTGTACTTGGTCCAGCGCAGCGCGGTCTGCGCACCCGCGGCGAGCTTTCTTGCCACCTCCAGTGCCTTCGCCTGCAGCTCGGCCTCCTCGCAGGTGAGCGACACCAGGCCGATCCTCTCGGCTTCCTCGCCCGAGATCTGCTCGCAGGTCAGCAAGTAGTACTTGGCCTTCGCCATGCCGCACAGCAGCGGCCAGACGATCGCCGCGTGGTCGCCGGCGGCGACGCCCAGGCGCGTGTGGCCGTCGATGATGCGCGCGCTCTTTGCCGCGATCGAGATGTCGGCCAGCAACCCCGCCACCAGCCCCGCGCCGACCGCGGGGCCGTGCATCGCCGAGACCACGATCTTCGAGCAGTTGATGACGTTGTAGACGAGGTCGCGCGCCTCGCGCCAGACGCGCGCGCGCGTCTCGAAGTCCTGGATGATGTCCTCGATCAGGCCGAAGTCCCCGCCCGCGGAGAAGCCCTTGCCCGCGCCGCGCAGGATGGCGACGCGCGTCTCGGGATCGCGATCCACGTCGCGCCAGACCTCGGCGAGCTCGGCATGCATGCGGTGGCCGGCCGTCGAGAGCCGTCCGCTCGCTTCGTCACCCATCACGATCTCCAGGATCCCCGGCTCGATCCTGCGAATCTTAAGGTCCCGGTAATGCGAGTAGTCCATGGTCGCATTCTACAATTGGGCCATGCGCACCCCTGACGAGCGTTTCGCGAATCTGCCCGGGTTTCCCTGGCCGCCGCACTACCTCGACTGGCGCGGCGAGCGCGCCCACTACCTGGACGAGGGTAAAGGCGAACGCACCTGCCTGTGTCTTCACGGCGAGCCCACCTGGAGCTATCTCTATCGCCGCATGATTCCGCCGCTCCTCGCGTCCGGCGCGCGCGTGGTCGCCCCGGACCTGATCGGCTTCGGCCGCTCCGACAAGCCGACCGAGGAGTCCTTCTATACCTTCGACATGCACCGCGCGTTCCTGCTCGACGTCATCGAGCGTCTGGATCTGATGCGCATCACGCTCGTCGTGCAGGACTGGGGCGGACTGCTCGGTCTCACATTGCCGATGGAGATGCCGGAGCGCTTCGAGCGGCTGCTCGTCATGAACACCGCGCTCGGCACGGGCGATGCACCTCTCTCTGAAGGCTTCCTCGCCTGGCGCGCCTACGTCAACCGCACGCCCGACCTGCCTTGCGACAAGCTCATGCAGCGCTCCTGCAGGCACCTCAGCGACGCCGAGGCCGCCGCCTACGAGGCGCCGTATCCCGATACCGCATCCAAGGCCGGGGCGCGCGCCTTTCCCAACCTCGTGCCCGACCGGCCGGATGCGCCGGGCGCGGCGCTCTCGAGGAAGGCGCGCGACTGGTGGAGGAGCGCCTGGAAAGGGGAATCGTTCATGGCGATCGGCGCGAAGGACCCGGTGCTCGGACCGCCGGTGATGACTGCGCTGCGCAAGATCATCCGCAATTGCCCCGAGCCCTTCGTGCATGCGGAGGGCGGGCATTTCCTGCAGGAGTGGGGCGAGGACATCGTCAGAGAGGCGCTGAAGAAATGGAAGTAACCTACGCCGACCTTGCCGCCGCGCACGAGCGCATCAAGCCGGTCGCCAAGCGCACGCCGGTGCTCAGCTCGAGCACCATCGACGACCTGACCGGCGCCCGGGTGCACTTCAAGTGCGAGAACTTTCAGCGCATGGGTGCCTTCAAGTTCCGCGGCGCCTACAACGCGCTCGCGCAGCTGTCCGCGCAACAGAGGAAGAAGGGCGTCGTCGCCTTCTCCTCCGGCAACCACGCGCAGGCCGTGGCACTCGCCGGCAGGCTGCTCGGCGTGCCCGCCACCATCGTCATGCCGACCGACGCGCCGAGGGTGAAGCTGGAGGCCACGCGCGGCTACGGCGCAGAGGTCGTGCTCTACGATGCGAGCAACGAGGATCGGCAGATAATCGCGGAGAAGCTCGCCGCAGAACGCGGACTCACCGTCATCCCGCCTTTCGACCACCCGCACATCCTCGCCGGCCAGGGCACCGCGGCCAAGGAACTGATCGAGGACACGGGGCCCCTCGACGTGCTCATGGTCCCCTGCGGCGGCGGCGGGCTGCTCTCGGGCTGCGCCATCGCCGCGAAGCACCTGTCGCCCGCGTGCCGCGTCATCGGCGTCGAGCCGGCCGCGGGTGACGACGGGCTGCGCTCCTTTCGCGCGGGGAAGCTGGTGAGCGTGCCGCTGCCGGACACCATCGCCGATGGCGCACGCACGATGTCGCTCGGCGCTCTCACGTTTTCGATCATCCGCGAGAACGTGAGCGACTTCCTGACGGTGACCGATGACGAGCTCCTGCACTGGATGTTCTTTCTCTGGGAGCGCATGAAGATCGTGGTCGAGCCTACCGGCGCGCTGGCCGCGTGCGCGCTGCTGGCGGGAAAGCTGGACGCGCGGGGCAGGAAGATCGGGGTGGTCATTTCCGGGGGTAACGTCGATCTCGGCTGGGCGGCGAAGCAACTGGCCGCCCGCTAGCGGAGACGCAACCTCTTGCGCCTGCGCGCGACCATCGCCGCGCTGCTCGCCCTGTGCGCGTGCACCGCGCGCGCGCAGGACACGCCCACCGCGGGCGCGCTGCCTTCCCTGGCGGAGCTGGAAGCCGCCGGGGCGATCATCGGCGAGATCAGCATCGCGGCCGACGACGTCTTCAACCTGGACGATCCGGCGGAGAACAACTGGCTCTTCCGCTTCGCCAACCACGTGCACGTCCAGACCCGGCCCGGCGTCATTCGCAACCAGCTGCTATTTCGCAGCGGCGAGAAGCTGGTTGCGCAGCGCGTGGAGGAATCCGAGCGCCTGCTGCGCGGCAATCGCTACCTGTACGAAGCCAGCATCCAGCCGGTCGCATGGCGCGACGGCGTCGTCGATCTGGAGGTGCGCACGCGCGACACCTGGTCGCTGGAGATCGGCGCAAGCCTGTCCAGCGCGGGCGGGACGACCTCCACCGGCGCGCAAGTGCGCGAGTTCAATTTCCTCGGCACGGGCATGCGCGTGGGACTGAGGGCGCGCTCGACCTCGGAGGTCACTACCGCCGGCGGAACGCCGAGCGGCGTGGACTTCGACGTGAGCTACCCGTACGCGTTCGACGGCCGGACGACCATCGGCTACACCCAGGCGAGCTTCGACGAAGGCGATGGCCGCTCCTTCAACGTGACGCGCCCGTTCTATGCGCTCGACGCGCGCGGCGCGGGCAACTTTTCGACTGCCGCGGACAACCGGATGCTCACCCAGTACGCCGACGGCGTCGAAGCCGGCCGGTTCCGCCGGCGCGGGGAAAGCGCGGACATTTCCGGCGGCTGGTCGCCGGGCCTGGTGAACGGCTGGACGCAGCGCTACTCGCTCGGCCTGCGCTATCAGCGCGAGCAGTACGAGAACGATCCCCTGGCGCCGGCGACGCTGCCGGGTGATCGCCTGCTGGCCGGGCCGTATTTCCAGTTTTCTGTGGTCGAGGACAACTTCCGCGAGGTCTCCAACGTCCAGACCATCGGGCGTCCGGAATACCAGGCGCTCGGGCTGCAGGGCAGCGTGCAGGTGGGGCGCTCGGCGCGCGGGCTCGGCTCCACGGACCTCGTGACCTGGTACTCGGCCGGGGTGAGCCGCGGGTTCCGCTTCCACGGCGATCGCACGCTGCTCGGCTCTGCGGCAGTGTCGGGAGAGTACGCCAACAGCGAGAACGACCGCGTCGTGCTGGGCGGCGCGTTGCGCTACTACCAGCGTCGCGGCAGCGGCGCGCTGCTCTATGTGTCTCTCACCGCCAATGCGACCGAATTCTCGGACGGCACGCAGTACCTGTCGCTCGGCGGCGATACCGGCCTGCGCGGCTATCCCTCCAATTACCAGCTCGGCAGCCGGCGGGTACTGCTCAGTGCCGAGCAACGCCTCTACAGCGACTGGTACCCCCTGCGGCTCATCCGCGTCGGCGGGGCGGTGTTCTACGACGTGGGCCGGGCCTGGGGCGAGCCTTACCAGAACTTCCCGGACGCCCACTGGTCCTCGAACGTCGGCTTCGGACTCCGGCTGCTCAGCGCGCGTTCCGCTACCGGCACCACGCTGCACCTGGACATCGCGTTCCCCCTCAGGCGCGAGCCCGGGCTGGACTCCTACCAGCTGACGATGGAATCGAAATCCGGCTTCTAGCGCTCAGCCCGCGGCGAAGAACGCGAAGCGCTGCCCGCTCGCCGACCTGGACGCGTACATCGCCTTGTCGGCGAGCGCGATCAGGGCCTCGGCATCCTCGGCATCGTCCGGATAGACGCTGATGCCGATGGAGCAGGACACGCTCGCCGGACCGCCGGCGAGCGCGAGCGGCAGCTGCACCATGTCGGCGACCTTCTCGGCGATCATGGTGGCGTCGTCGGCGCGGTCGAGCTCGCCGGCGAGGATGACGAACTCGTCGCCGCCGTAGCGCGCCACGGTGTCCGAGCCGCGCACGCTGGTGCGCAGGCGCGACGCGAGCTGCACCAGCGCCTGGTCCCCGGCCGGATGGCCGCGCGTGTCGTTGATGGACTTGAATCCGTCGAGGTCGACCAGCATCACCGCGAGCTTCTTGCGATTGCGCTTGGCGAGCTCCATGGCGAGCGCCAGCCGCTGCTGCATCGACAGCCGGTTGGGCAGGCCGGTCAGCGGGTCGTGCTGCGCCATGAAGCGCAGGTGCTCCTCCTGGTTGCGCAGCAGCGCCATGAGCCCCTCGCGCTCGCCCGCCTCGGCGCGCAGGCGCTCGTTGGCGCGGTTGAGCTCCGCCGTGCGCTCGGCGATCCTCTGCTCGAGCTCGCGCTCGGTCTCGCGCGTCGCCTCGAGCAGCCGCCGCTGCGCCTGCATCGCCTCGGCCTGCGCCGCCGTGCGCTCGCGCCGCAGCACCCCGATACGATCGCCGAGCGCGAAGGACAGCAGCAGCACGTCCATGGCGAAGCCGATGTGCAGGCCGTAGATGGTCACGAACGTCGTCGGCACCAGCGCGAAATTGCGCAGTGCGCCGACGCCGATGAAGACGAGCAGCGCCGCCCAGGCGAGCAGGAAGTAGCGCGCCGGGCGGTAGCCCGAGAGCAGCGCGCGCACCGCAACGTAGGTGGCCAGGGCCGCCGCCGCGAAGCCGAGCACCGAGATGATGCGCAGCACGTCGCCGTAGTCGAGCATCCAGCCGGTCGCCGCGAACAGGGCCAGCACGCCGCCGGCGGCAGCGATGCCGCGCAAGGCGAGGTCGGCGCGCGGCACCACCCGACGCGTGGCGAGAAAGCCGCGCGCGAACAGCACCCCCAGGGCAAGCGTCAGGCACAGCGTCATCGCCACCGCGTGATTGGCGGCCCACACGCTGTTCGGCCAGAGGTACTGGTAGGCCAGGCCGTCGTAGCTGAAGAGAAACAGCCCGAACGCCGCCGCGTACGCCACGTAGTAGGCGTAGACGCCGTCGCGCACTGCGGCGAACAGCATCAGGTTGTACAGGATGAGCGCCAGCGCCAGCCCGTAGAACAGCCCGAGCAGCAACTGCACGTTGCGGCCCTGGTCGGCAAAGGCCTCGGGGCGCCAGAGCGTCAGCGGCACGGTCACCACGCTCTTCGATTGCACGCGCATGAAGAACTCGTGCTCGCCGGGCGCGGTCGGCGCCGGAAAGCGGAATACGTAGTTGCGGTGGCGCACCTCGCGCGCGTCCCAGGGAAACGTATCCCCCGCCAGCCGCGCCCAATAGCGCGGCTCGCCGCCCGGTTGCGCCTCGGGCCGATACAGCTCGATGCGGTCGATGCTCGGGAAAGCCACCTCGAGCAGCAGCTCCTCGCCGGCCGGCGCGCCGCCCGGCAGGCGGAAGCGCAGCCACCACGCCGCGCGCGAGTAGCCGAAATTGAGCGGATCGGCGCCCGGGCGCGTGAAGCGCGCCGCGCGCTCGGGCGCGCGCACGTCCTCCAGCCGCAAGGCGCGCGATGGATCCTGCAGCACCTCGACATAGGCGCCGAGCGAGGTGAAGCCACGCTCGCCCGGCAGCGGTACCGGCTCGCCCGCCGCAGCGGCGGACGCGAAGATAAGGACCGCCAGGAATGCGAGAACGCGCGGCATGAAGCGCAGCATCATAATGGTCTGCGGCGCTTGCGTTAAGATGCGCGCCTTCATGCGCGCCATCCAGATCGACCAGCCCGGCGGGCCCGAGGTGCTGCGTCCCGCGGAACGGGCGCGCCCCGAGCCGAAGCCGCACGAGATTCTGGTAAAAGTCTCGGCGGCGGGCGTGAACCGCCCCGACGTGCTGCAGCGCATGGGCCTTTACGCGGTGCCACCCGACGCCTCCGATCTGCCGGGGCTGGAGATCGCAGGCGAGGTCGTCGCCTGCGGCGCCGCGGTGAAGTCGTGGAAGGCGGGCGACAAGGTCTGCGCGCTCACGCACGGTGGCGGCTACGCGGAGTACTGCGTGACACCGGAAGTGCAGGCGCTGCCGGTGCCCAAGGGCCTCTCGATGGTCGAGGCCGCATCGCTCCCCGAGACCTTCTTCACCGTCTGGTCGAACGTCTACGACCGCGGGCGCCTCGCACCGGGAGAGACGCTTCTGGTGCAGGGCGGCACCTCGGGCATCGGCGTCACCGCCATCCAGATGGCGAAGGCCACCGGCAACCGCGTCTTTGCCACCGCGGGCTCGGACGAAAAGTGCGCCGCGTGCGTGAAGCTTGGCGCGGACGCGGCGTTCAACTACAAGACGCAGGACTTCGTCGCCGGCGTGAAGGCCGCCACCGGCGGCAAGGGCGTGGACGTGATCCTCGACATGGCGGCGGGGGACTTCGTGCCGCGCGAGCTCAAGGCGCTCGCCGACGACGGTCGGCTCGTGTTCATCGCCTTCCTGCGCGGCATGAAGACCGAGCTCGACGTGAACGAGCTGATGCGGCGCAGGCTCACGCTCACCGGCTCGACGCTGCGCCCGCGCGCCGTGGAGTTCAAGGGCGCGATCGCCGCGAGCCTGAGGAGCCGCATCTGGCCGCTGATCGAGGCCGGCAAGATCAAGCCGGTGATCTACAAGACCTTCGCGCTCGAGCAGGCGGCCGACGCGCACCGGCTGATGGAATCGAGCACGCACGTCGGCAAGATCGTCCTTACGCTCTGACCGCGATGCGGCGCGCCACGGACTGCCTGCTGGTCGTCGACATCCAGAACGACTTCATGCCGGCCGGCGCGCTCGCCGTGCCGAAGGGCGACGAGATCGTGCCGCTCGTCAACCGCATCGCCGCGAACTTCGCGGTCGTCGTGCTGACGCAGGACTGGCATCCGGCGGGCCACGCCTCGTTCGCCTCCAGCCATCCCGGCAAGAGGCCCTACCAGAAGATCCGCCTCGCCTACGGCGAGCAGATTCTCTGGCCCGACCATTGCGTGCAGGGCACGTCGGGCGCGGCCTTCCATCGGGATCTCGACATCCCGCACGCGCAACTCGTCATCCGCAAAGGCCACCACAGGAAGGTGGACAGCTACTCGGCGTTCCTGGAAGCCGACCGCAAGACAAAGACCGGCCTGGACGGCTACCTGAAGTCGCGCGGCGTGAAGCGCGTGTTCTGCGCGGGCCTCGCGACCGACTTCTGCGTCGCCTGGAGCGCGATGGATGCGCGCCGCTTCGGCCTGCAGGCGGTGGTGGTCGAGGACGCCTGCCGCGCGATCGATGCCGGCGGCTCGCTCGCCGCCGCCTGGGCGTCGATGAAGAAGGCGGGCGTCAAGCGCGTTTCTTCCGCGGCGCTCCCCTAGCCTCCGCGCCTGCCGCCTCGCGCTTCAGCCAGGCGACGAACTCGGCCACTTCCGGCCGGCCCTGCGCGTGGCTCGACACGATCGCGTAGTAGGCGCGCGCCGGGTCGGCGCTGCGCTGGAACGGCGCCACCAGCTCCCCCGCTTCGAGCGCGTCCTTGAGCAGAGGGCTGCGGCCGAGCGCGACGCCGTGCCCGGCGATCGCGGCAGCAATGATCTGCTCGTAGCCGGAGAAGGACAGTCGCCCCGCGGGCTTCAGCTCCTCCAGGCGCTCCACCTCGAGCCAGGTACGCCAGTGCAGCCACGGATGGCGCGCATCCGGATCGTCGTACTGCAGCAGCACGTGGTGGCGCAGGTCGGCGGGCTCCTTCAGCGGGCGGCGCGCATCCCGCGCGAGCTTCGCGCTGCACACCGGAAAGACACGCTCGCCGAACAGCCGCTCGGCGCCCGGCCCGGCGAGGCTCGCCGGGCCGTGGCGGATCGCCACGTCCAGGCCGTCGCGCTCCAGGTCCTGCACGCGCGTGTCGGCAGCAATGCGCACGTCCACGCCGGGATGCGCGCGTGTGAAACCCGCCAGGCGCGGAATCAGCCACAGCGCGGCGAACGAGTGCGTCGTGGTCACGGCGAGGGCGCGCCGCCCCGACTGGGCGCGCAGGCGGTCGGTGGCCGCGCGCATCGTCGCCAGCACCTGCGCCGCCGCCGGATAGAACTGCTGCCCCGCGTCGGTGAGCGCAAGCGCCCGGTGGCGGCGCTCGAACAGCTTCACGCCGAGCTGCTCCTCGAGCTCCTGCATCTGCCGGCTGACCGCCGACTGGGTGAGATGCAGCTCCTCGCCCGCGCGCGTGAAGGACAGCAGCCGCGCCGAGGCCTCGAAGCCGCGCAGCAGGTCTAGGGAGGGCAGTCTTACATTCCCATTACTCATGCTAATCCTGATTTCTTACCGTTTGAGTGCCCAGCGCGCAGGATGCACGATGCGCATGCCAAATGCAACCCGAAAGGAGACGGCCATGCGAATCGAACTGGAGCCCGGCGCGCTGCGCCTCGCGCGCGGGCAGACCCTGAAGGTCGTGGATGCCGTGGGCAGCACCATCCGCTGCAGCGAAGGCAGCGTGTGGATCACGGAAGAGAACATGCCCAGGGACGTGGTGCTCGAGGCCGGGGCGAGCTATCGCCTGAGCCGCAAGGGCCTCACGCTCGTGCACGCCTTTGGCGACGCGACGCTCGCGCTCGCCTGAACCGCCAGGAGAACCGCCATGAGACTGGACTACGAAAGGTACCTGCGCGACGACGAGCTGCGCTCGCAACTGGAGCGCGAGGTGCATCGCGCGCGCGCCCTCGCCGTGCAGGACTTTCTTGCCCGTTCGGCGCAGGCGCTGCTCGGCCACCGGGCCGCTGCGGAGGACCCATGCCACTCGTACGCATCTCGCTGATCGAGGGCCTGACCCCGGCCGACCGGCGGCGCGTCGGCGACGCGGTGCACCGGGCGCTGGTCGACACGATCGGCGTCCCGGCGCGTGACCGCTTCCAGGTCATCACGCAGCACGCGCGCGGCGACCTCGTCTACGACCCCGAGTATCTCGGCGTCGAGCGCAGCGACGAGATCGTGCTGGTGCAGATCACGCTGAGCGCCGGCCGCCCGCTCGAGCAGAAGCGCGCGCTGTACCGGCGCATCGCCGAGAACCTGGCGCAGGCCGTGGGCCTGCGGCCGCAGGACGCGTGGGTGAACCTCGTCGAGGTCGCCCGGGAGGACTGGTCATTCGGCAATGGCGTCGCCTCGTACGCGGCAGCGGAGGCGGTGCCCGCGTGAATTAGAATGTGCGCTTCCCCACGCGGAGGAAGCGCATGTTCAAGGACGGCTTGCTCAAGGGCAAGAACATCCTCGTCACCGGGGGCGGCACCGGCCTGGGCAAGGAGATCGCCGCGAAGTACCTGCAGCTGGGCGCCGACCTGTGGATCGCGGGCCGGCGCCAGGGCGTCCTCGACGCCACCGCAAAGGAGCTGATGGCCCAGCACGGCGGTCGCGTGCGCACGCACGCCGTGGACATCCGCGACTTCGCGGCGGTGGACGCGATGGCGCAGCGCATCTGGGACGAGTCCGGCCCGCTCACCGGCCTGGTCAACAACGCCGCGGGCAACTTCATCAGCCCGACCAAGGACCTGACGCCGAACGGCTTCAACGCCATCGCCAACATCGTCTTCCACGGCAGCTTCTACGTCACGCATTCGGTCGGCAAGCGCTGGATCGAAGGCGGCCACCAGGGCGCCGTGGTCTCGATCCTCGTCACCTGGGTGTGGACGGGCTCGCCCTACGTGGTGCCCTCGGCGATGTCGAAGGCCGGCCTGCACGTCATGACCAAGTCTCTCGCTGTCGAGTGGGGCAAGCACGGCATCCGCCTGAACGCCATCGCGCCCGGCCCCTTCCCGACCGAAGGCGCGACCAAGCGCCTGCGCCCGGGCTCGGATTTCGGCGACTCCACGCAGGTGAACCCGATGCGGCGCATCGGCCGGATGTCGGAGCTGCAGAACCTCGCCGCGTTCCTGATGGCGGACGGCTGCGAGTGGCTGACCGGCGAGACGATCGCCATCGACGGTGCCGGATACCTGGCGACCGGCGCCTACTTCACCGAGCTCGACAAGATGAGCGACGCCGACTGGCAGAAGGCGCGCGAGCTCATCAAGGCGCAGAACGACAAGGACCGCGCCGGCCGGGCCGGCTGAGCGCGCGCATGGCCGACAAGCTCGCCCCGCGCCCCGCCGCGACGCTGCTGCTGCTGCGCGACGGCAGCCTCGGGCCCGAGGCCTTCATGCTGCAGCGGAACCGGAGCGCCGCGTTCCTCGCCGGCGCGCACGTGTTTCCCGGCGGCGCGCTCGACAAGGCCGACCGCGACGTGCGCGTGCTGCGCCGCGTGGCCGGCCTGACCGACGCCGACGCCAGCGCGCGCATGGGCGTGGATTCCGGCGGCCTCGCCTACTGGGTGGCGGCATTGCGCGAATGCTTCGAGGAAGCGGGCATCCTGCTCGCCGAAGGCGAGGACGGCCTGCCGATCGACGGCGCGCGCGCCGCGGCGCTCGCGCCGCTGCGCGCGCTGCTGCACGCCGGCAAGCTCTCGTTCCACGAGTTCCTGGACAGGGAGCGGCTGGTGCTGCGCGCGGGCGAGCTCGCGTACTTCGGCCATTGGATCACCGCGCCGGGGCGCGCGCGGCGCTTCGATACGCGCTTTTTCCTCGCGCTCGCCCCGCAGGACCAGGTCGGCGCGCACGACGGCACCGAGCTGATCGACAGCCTGTGGCTGCGGCCGCAGGACGCGATCGACCTCGAGGCGCGCGGCGACCTGCAGCTCGTGTTCGCCACCAAGAACACGCTCGCCGACCTCGCGCGCTTCGCGCGCGCCAAGGACGCGCTGGAGCACGCGCGCGAGGCGGACGTCGAGACCAACCGCGCGTGCTGGGCGCTCGGGCCCGATGGCGCCGCGGCGCTCTTCCGGCGCCGCGACCCGCAGTATTTCGAGATCCACTGGACCGACCCCGAGGAAACGGGCCAGACCAGCGTCGCGCTCGTGCCCGGAGAGGCCAAGCGCCTGGACCAATACGTCACGCGCATCGTCGCCCCCAATCCCGGCATGATGACCGGGCCGGGCACCAACACCTATCTGGTCGGCGAAGGCGATCTGGCGGTGATCGATCCGGGACCGGCGATCGACGAGCACGTGCGCGCGGTGCTCGAGGCGGGCGCCGGCCGCATCCGCTGGGTGCTGTGCACGCACACGCACCTCGATCATTCGCCGGCGGCGGCGGCGATCAAGGCGGCGACCGGCGCGGTGGTCATCGGCCGCCCGGCACCCGCGCTCCCCGGGCAGGACCAGGGATTCGCGCCGGACCGCGTGCTGGGCCACGGCGACCGCTTCATGTTCGGCGGACTGACGCTGCGCGCCCTGCATACGCCGGGCCACGCCTCGAACCACCTGTGCTACCTGCTCGAGAACACGCGGATGCTGTTCACGGGCGATCACGTCATGCAGGGCTCGACGGTGGTCATCAATCCTCCCGACGGCGACATGCGCGCCTACCTCGCGTCGCTCGAGCTGCTGCTCGCCGAGGACGTGCTGATCCTCGCGCCGGGACATGGCTACCTGATCGGCGAGCCGCACCGCGAAGTGCGGCGCCTGGTGCGCCACCGCCTGGCGCGCGAGCACAAGGTGGTGTCCGCGCTCGCGCGTCTCGGTGCGGCGGAGCCCGATGCGCTGGTGCGCGAAGTCTACGACGACGTCTCCGCGCGCCTGCACGGCGTGGCACTGCGCTCGCTCAGCGCGCACCTGGAGAAACTCGCCGCCGAGGGCCGGGCGCATTCGACGGCCGGACGCTGGTCGCTGGTACAATCCCCGGCGGCCGAGCGCTCGGCCGGAGGAGCCCCATGAGCAACCACGAAGAAACGCTGAAGATGGTCAACAACCTCGATCGCGCCGGCGTCGAGGCGCGGCTCGCCCAAGTGCGCGCCGGCGCGCAATCCGCGGGGCTCGGCGAGCTGGCGCAGATGTTCGCGGGCATCGAGGGCGCCCCGCGCGCGCAGATC
>JAOUIL010000157.1 GCA_029883975.1 Betaproteobacteria bacterium | reverse complement strand
CACGCGCTTGCACAACTCCATCGAATAGCCGTCGGGCTGGCCGTCCTTGCCGCGGAACGCGAACGGCTGCGCGTCCTCGGCGTGGGCGACGGTGATCTTGCCGGTGGACTTGATGCGTTCCAGCCTGCCCTGGGCGGAAGCGGCGAGCGGGAGCAGCAGGCAGGCGGCGAGCAGGGCAGATCTGAGGGATGGGGTCATGGTGCCGCGCAGTATAGCGTTCCCGCCGCTAGCTCCAGTAGCCCGGCGCGGGCAGCTCGTTGAACACCTTGCGCAGCTGCTGCGCCCAGCGCTCCCTGATCGAGGCGAAGTACGCGTCCTTGCCGTCGATCAGCTTGTGGCGCGTGACGCGCAGCGAATCGCGCTCGTAGCACAGCAGGTCGAGCGGCAGGCCGACGGACAGGTTGGACTTCATGGTCGAGTCCATGGAGATCAGGCAGCACTTCGCCACCTCGTCGAGCGACAGGCCGCCGGCAATGACGCGATCGAGGATCGGCTTGCCGTACTTCGACTCGCCGAGCTGGAAATAGGGCGTCTCGGCGGTGGCCTCGACGAAATTGCCCGCCGCGTAGACGTGGAACAGGCGCGGCTCCTCGCCCTTCACCTGGCCGCCGAAGATGAAGCTGACGTTGAACTCGATGTCGAAGGTCTTCAGCGACTCGGCGTCGCGCTGGTAGGTGCGGCGCACGGCGTCGCCCACCGCCTTGGCCGCGGAGAACATGTTCGGCGCCGAGGCGAGGCTGCGCTCGCCCGGCTTGGCCATGTGCGCGCGCAGGCCGCTGGCGATCGACTGGCTGATGCCGAGGTTGCCCGCGGTGAGCAGCACCATCACGCGCTCGCCCGGCACTTCGAACACGTGCATCTTGCGGAAGGTGCCGACCTGGTCCACGCCGGCGTTAGTGCGCGAGTCCGACAGGAACACCAGGCCGGTCTCGCACTTCACCGCAACGCAGTAGGTCATTGCTCGGGCTCCTCGCCGCTGCCCTGCACCGCGACGTGCACGTGCAGCTGCTCGCCGCCGCCGCCGACGTGCATGCCGCGCACCGGGCTCGCGTCCGCGTAGTCGCGCCCGATCGCCAGGCGGCACAGCTCCGGGCCGGCCAGGCGGTTGTGCGTCACGTCGCAGCCGAGCCACGCGCCCGCGCCGCCGTGCGCGCGCGGCAGCCAGGCCTCGGCCCAGGCATGCGAAGCGGCATGCGTGGCGTCGGTGAGCACGTAGCCGCTCACGTAGCGCGCCGGGATGCCGCGTGCGCGGCAGCAGGCAAGAAACACGTGCGCCAGGTCCTGGCATACGCCCCGGCGATGCTCGAGCACCTCGGCCGCGGTGTCGTGCACCTCGGTGACGCCCTGCACGTAGGCCACGTGGCCGTGCACGGCCTGCGTCAGCGCCTCGAGGGCTTCCCGGCTCGCCGCGTCCAGCCCGTGGCGCGCGCCGAACGCGGACGCTGCCAGGCGCTCCACCGCCGGTGCGCCGGCCGTCAGGCGCGTGGCCAGCGCGAAGGCGAGCGGCGGCACCGCCGAGTCGTGCGCGCGCAGCAGGCCGCGGCGGCCCTGCGTCTGCACCTGGCCCCTTGCGACGGCGCGGATCTCGTCGTGCGGCTCGGTGATCGATGCCACGTGCACGACGTTGCCGAAAGCGTCCACCTGCGTCCAGCGCCGGCCCGGGGCCTCGAGCGACCAGTGCAGCACGTGCTGGCCGGCATCGGCACGCGGCCACAGCCGCAGGTACTGCACGCTGTAGCTCGCGGGCACGGCGTAGCGGTAGACGGTCTCGTGCACGATGTCGAGCATCATGGCGCGGCCTCGCGCACGGCGATGGGCACGAGGAAGTCGCGCGCGATGCGGTCGCCCAGGTCCGCCGTGCGCTCGAGGAACTGCGTGAGATAGGGATGCAGGCCGATCTCCAGGATGTCCTCGATGCGCGCGAAGCGCAGCCGCGCGTGCAGCTCGCCCGCGCGGCGCTGCGTGTCGCGCGAGCGCGCGTTGCCGACCATGCCGAGGATCTCGTCCACCTCGCGCATGCAGGCGTGCAGCGAGCGCGGCATCGCCTCGTGCAGCACCAGCAGCTCGGCGACGCGCTGCGGCGTGATCACGTCGCGGTACACCTTGCGGTAGATCTCGAACGCGGACACCGAGCGCAGCAGCGCACCCCACTCGTAGTACTCGTCCTCCGTGTCGCCGCTCGGCGCGAGCTCGTCGAACTTGACGTCGAGCAGCCGCGCGGTGTTGTCGGCGCGCTCGAGGAAGGTGCCCAGGCGCATGAAGTGGAATGCCTCGTCGCGCAGCATCGTGCCCACGGTGACGCCGCGCGACAGGTGCGAACGGAACTTCACCCACTCGCAGTAGCGCGTGAGGTCGCTGCCCTGCAGCCGGCCGCGGCGCAGCGTGCCGGCCGATTCGCGCGCCTCCAGCCAGGTGGTGTTGACCGTCTCCCACACTTCCGAGGTGACGGTGCCGCGCACCGCGTGGCAGTTCTCGCGCGCCGCGCGCAGGCAGGAAAGGATCGAGGACGGATTGTCGGCATCGACGGCGAGGAAGCTGAGCACCTGCGCGGCGGTGATCTCGCCGTACTTCGCCGTGTAGGCCTCCTCCAGTCCCGTGATGCCGAGCGCGGCGCCCCAGTAGCCCATGCGCGTCGCGCCGCCCTGCAGCGACATGCGGTAGCTGACGTCGAGCAGGCGCGCGGCGTTCTCGGCGCGCTCGGTGTAGCGCGCCATCCAGTAGAGCGCGTCGGCGGTGCGCGACAGCACGCCTCAGTCCTCCAGCACCCAGGTGTCCTTGGTGCCCCCGCCCTGCGAGGAGTTCACCACCAGCGATCCGGCCTTGAGCGCCACGCGCGTCAGCCCGCCGGGCGCCATGCGCACGCTCTTGCCCGACAGGACGAACGGGCGTAGGTCGATGTGCCGCGGCGCGATGCCCCGCCTGACGAAGGTCGGGCAGGCCGACAGGGCGAGTGTGGGCTGCGCGATGTACTTCTCGGGCGCGGCCCGCACGCGCGCGCGGAAATCCTCGATCTGGGCGCGGCTCGCGGCGGGCCCGATCAGCATGCCGTAGCCGCCCGCGCTGTGGCATTCCTTCACCACCAGCTCGTGCATGTGCGCCAGCACGTGCGCGCGCTCGCGCGCATTGCGGCACTGCCAGGTCGGCACGTTGGCGATCACCGGCTCCTCCGAGAGGTAGAAGCGGATCATCGCCGGCACGTAGGGGTAGAGGGACTTGTCGTCGGCGATGCCGGTGCCAATGGCATTGGCGAGCGTCACGCGGCCCGCGCGCACCACCGACAGCAGGCCCGCGACGCCGAGCGCCGAGTCATGGCGGAAGGCGAGGGGGTCGAGGAAATCGTCGTCGATGCGGCGGTAGATCACGTCGACGCGGCGCGGCCCCTGCGTGGTACGCATGTGCAGCGTCTCGTCG
>JAOUIL010000015.1 GCA_029883975.1 Betaproteobacteria bacterium | reverse complement strand
AAGGGGTGATGGTGACGCGCCCGGACCCCGAGGGCCGGCCCACGGTGTTCCAGCGTCTGCCGCCGATCCCAGGAGGCAAGTGGGTTGCGGTCGGGCGGCTGGACATCAATACGGCGGGCCTGCTGCTCGTCACTGATTCCGGCGAGCTCGCCAACCGCCTGATGCACCCGCGCTACGAGGTCGAGCGCGAGTACGCCGTGCGCGTGCTGGGGGCTTTGACGCCGCAGGAACGAGCCAGGCTGCTGCAGGGCGTGCAGCTCGAGGACGGGGTTGCGCGCTTCGACCGGCTGGAGCCCTCGGGCGCCGCGGAAGGCGCCAACCGCTGGTACCGCGTGGTGCTGCGTGAAGGGCGCAACCGCGAGGTGCGCCGCCTGTTCGAGGCCGTGGGGCGGAAGGTGAGCCGCCTGCTGCGCGTGCGCTACGGCCCAGTCGAGCTGCCGCGCGACCTCAGGCCGGGGCGCTGGACCGAGCTCGACGAAAAGCGCGTTGCGGAGATTGTGGAAACGGCAAAAAGCGGTTAAACTTCAAGCCGTTTGATGCGGGTGGGCTTCGGCCCATTTTTTGTTTGTGGCGAGCGCGCTGGAAGGAATTGTAGAGCCCACCCTTGCCGGGATGGGGTTCGAACTGGTGGACCTGCAAGTGTCCAACCGGGGTCGTTTCTTGCGCATTCTCATGGACAAGCCGGGCGGCATCACGGTGGACGATTGCGCGTCGGTCAGCCGGCACCTTTCCCGGTTGTTCGAGGTCGATGGTATCGACTACGACCGGTTGGAGGTGTCTTCGCCGGGGCTGGATCGGCCGCTGCGCAAGGCTGCGGATTTCGCGCGCTTCGCCGGGCAGAAAGTCGACGTCAGGATGCGGCTGGCCGACGCGAATGGCCGCCGGCGCTACATCGGCCGGCTGATGGGCATCGAGGGCGCCACGGCGACCGTGGAGGTGGATGGGGCGCCGGTGGCACTGCCGCTGGATGGCATGGACCGGGCGCGGCTCGTTCCAGAACTGTGAGCTTGGAGCAAAGATGAGTCGGGAAATTCTGCTGCTGGTGGACGCGCTGGCGCGCGAGAAGAACGTCAATCGCGACGTGGTCTTCGGCGCGCTGGAGCTCGCGCTCGCCTCGGCGACCAAGAAGCGCTTCACCGAGGACGTCGACGTGCGCGTCGAGATCGACAAGGGCACCGGCGATTACAAGGCGTTCCGCCGCTGGCACGTGGTGCCCGACGACACGCCGGAGTGGAACACGGCGCAGATGCTGTCGCTGGAGGAGGCGCACGACCGCAAGCCCGATGCCAAGATGGACGACTACCTCGAGGAGCCGATCGAGAACGTGCCGTTTGGCCGCATCGGCGCGCAGACCGCCAAGCAGGTGATCCTGCAGCGCATCCGGGACGCCGAGCGCGAACAGATACTCAACGATTTCCTGTCGCGCGGCGACGAGCTGGTAACCGGGTCGGTGAAGCGCATGGAACGCGGCAGCGCCATCGTCGAGTCGGGGCGCCTGGAGGCGCTGCTGCCGCGCGAGCAGATGATCCCCAAGGAGAACCTGCGCGTCGGCGACCGCGTGCGCGCCTGGGTGATGAAGATCGACCGCGGCGCGCGCGGCCCGCAGCTGGTGCTGTCGCGCACGGCGCCGCAGTTCATCATGAAGCTGTTCGAGCTCGAGGTGCCGGAGATCGAGGAAGGGCTGCTGGAGATCAAGTCGGCGGCGCGCGATCCCGGGGTGCGCGCCAAGATCGGCGTGCACACCAACGACCGGCGCATCGACCCCATCGGCACCTGCGTCGGCATGCGCGGCTCGCGCGTGCAGGCGGTGACCCAGGAGCTGGCCGGCGAGCGCGTGGACATCGTGCTGTGGTCGGCCGACCCGGCGCAGTTCGTCATCGGCGCGCTGGCGCCGGCGGAGGTGAGTTCGATCCTGGTGGACGAGGAGAAGCACGCGATGGATGTGGTGGTCGACGAGGAGAATCTCGCCATCGCCATCGGCCGCAGCGGCCAGAACGTGCGCCTCGCCTCGGAGCTGACGGGGTGGACCATCAACCTGATGACCGAGGAAGAGTCAAACAAGAAGCAGCAGGAGGAGTCGACGCGCGTGCGCGAGCTGTTCATGCAGAAGCTCGACGTGGACGAAGAGGTCGCCAACATCCTCATCCAGGAGGGCTTTGCGACGCTCGAGGAGATCGCCTACGTGCCGATCAACGAGATGATGGAGATCGAGGCGTTCGACGAGAACACGGTGAACGAGCTGCGCAGCCGCGCGCGCAACGCGCTGCTGGTGCAGGCGATCGCCAGCGAAGAGAGCCTCGAGGGGGTCGAGCAGAGCCTGCTGCAACTGGAGGGCATGGATACTCAGCTGGCCGCCAAGCTGGCTGCGGGCGGCGTCAAGTCGCGCGACGACCTCGCGGACCTGGCTGTGGACGAGCTGTCGGAATTGACCGGCGTCGAGGACGAGCGCGCCAGGAACCTGATCATGGCCGCGCGCGCGCACTGGTTCAGCGAGGACGGCAAGGCCGAAGTGAAGGAGGCCCAGTAACGTGGCTGCCACCAACGTCGCCCAGTTCGCCAGCGAGTTGAAGGTCCCGCCCTCGGTGCTGCTCGAGCAGCTGCGCGCCGCCGGCGTCGACAAGCGCGCGCCGGACGACGCGCTGAGCGAGAGCGACAAGTCGCGGCTGCTGGAATACCTGCGGCGCGCGCACGGCTCGACCGAGCCGAAGAACAAGATCACGCTGACGCGCAAGCAGACCAGCGAGATCATCAAGAAGTCCGACACCTCGGGCAAGGCGCGCACCATCCAGGTCGAGGTGCGCAAGAAGCGCGTGTTCGTGAAACGCGACGAGCTAGCTCCCGAGCCCGCAGCGCCGGCACCGGCGGCGCCCGAGGCGCCTGCGGCTGCCGCGGCCGCGCCGGTGGCGCCGGCGCTCGACGCGCGCGAGCGCGAGCTGCGTGAGGACGAGGCGCGCCGGCAGCAGCAGCTCTCGGCGCTGCAGGCGGCCGAGCTGAAGGAGAAGCAGGAGCGCGAGCGGCGCGAGGCCGAGCAGCGCGCCGCGGAGCGCGAGGCACAGGTGGCGATCGAGAAGGCGCAGGCGCAGCCCGCGGCCGCTCCGGTCGAGGGCACGCTGCATGCGCCGAAGACCGGCGAGGTGAAGTCCGACAAGAAGCCGAAGAAGGCCAAGCCGACCACCACGATGCGCGACGATTCGGTGCGCCGCCGCACCATCAAGACGCGCGGCGACATGGGCGGCGGCGTGGCCGGGTGGCACGCGCGCGGCGGGGCGCGGCATCGCGGCGGTCCGGTCGCGGAGCAGGCGGGCTTCACGCAGCCCGCGGAGCCGGTGACGCGCGAGGTCGCGGTGCCCGAGACGATTGCCGTCGGCGAGCTCGCCCACCGCATGTCGGTCAAGGCCGCCGAGGTGATCAAGGTGCTGATGAAGCTCGGCACCATGGCGACCATCAATCAGGTCCTCGATCAGGAGACGGCGATGATCGTCGTCGAGGAGATGGGCCACAAGGCGAAGGCCGCCAAGCTCGACGACCCCGAGGCCTACCTTGCGGAAGCGCCTGCCGAAGGCGGGGCAACCGAGCCGCGGCCGCCGGTGGTGACCGTGATGGGCCACGTCGACCACGGCAAGACCTCGCTGCTCGACTATATTCGCAGCACCAAGGTGGCGGCGGGCGAGGCGGGCGGCATCACGCAGCACATCGGCGCGTACCACGTCGAGACGCCGCGCGGCGTGATCACCTTCCTCGATACCCCAGGTCACGAGGCGTTCACGGCGATGCGCGCGCGCGGCGCGAAGGTCACGGACCTCGTTATCCTCGTGGTGGCAGCCGACGACGGCGTGATGCCGCAGACGCTGGAGGCCATCAACCACGCCAAGGCGGCCGAGGTGCCGCTGGTGGTGGCGATCAACAAGATCGACAAGCACGAGGCGAATCCGGAGAAGGTCAAGCAGGAGCTGCTGCAGCACGGCGTGGTGCCGGAAGATCTCGGTGGCGACGTGCCCTTTGTTCCGGTCTCCGCCAAGACCGGGCAGGGCGTCGATGCGCTGCTGGAGAACGTGCTTCTGCAGGCCGAGGTCCTCGAACTGAAGGCACAGATCGATGCGCCCGCGAGGGGCGTGGTGATCGAGGCGCGGCTCGACAAGGGACGCGGACCGGTGGCCACGGTGCTGGTGCAGTCCGGCACGCTGAAGCGCGGCGACGTGGTGCTGATCGGCCCGGTCTACGGCAGGGTGCGCGCCATGCTCGACGAGACCGCGCGCCCGGTGGAGGCGGCGGGCCCGTCGATCCCGGTCGAGATCCAGGGCCTGTCGGAAGTGCCGAACGCGGGCGAGGAGCTCACCACCCTCGCCGACGAGCGCAAGGCGCGCGAGATCGCGCTGTTCCGCCAGGGCAAGTTCCGCGACGTGAAGCTCGCAAAGCAGCAGGCCGCCAAGCTGGAGAACATGTTCTCGCAGATGGGCGAAGGCGAGAAGAAGGTGCTGTCGCTGGTGATCAAGGCCGACGTGCAGGGTTCGCAGGAAGCCCTCGTGCATGCGCTGACGCGCCTGTCGAGCGATGAGGTGAAGGTGGGCGTCGTGCACGCCGGCGTCGGCGGCATCACCGAGTCCGACGTGAACCTGGCGATGGCCGCACGCGCGGTGATCATCGGGTTCAACACCCGCGCCGACGCCACGGCGCGCAAGCTCATCGAGAGCGCCGGCGTCGATGTGCGCTACTACAACATCATTTACGAGGCAGTGGACGAGATCAAGGCAGCGCTTTCGGGCATGCTGGCACCGGAAAGGAAGGAGCAGGTGCTGGGCACGGTGGAAGTGCGGCAGGTGTTCCGCATCTCCAAGGTGGGCGCGGTGGCCGGCTGCTACGTGGTCGATGGCATGGTGAAGCGCAACGCGCAGGTGCGCGTGCTGCGCGACAACGTCGTCATCCATACGGGCGAAATCGATTCGCTCAAGCGCTTCAAGGACGACGTTCGCGAGGTCAAGGCCGGCTTCGAATGCGGCATGTCGCTGAAGAATTTCTCCGACCTCAAGGAAGGCGATCTGTTCGAGGTGTTCGAAGTCCTCGAGGTGGCCAGGACGTTGTGATCAAGGCGAGGGTCTCCTCGTGAGCCGCGGCCGGCCGCAGAAGGTTGCCGACCAGATACAGCGCGAACTCTCCGAGATCATCCGCCGCGACCTCCAGGACCCGCGCCTCAGCCTGGTGACGATCACCGCGGTGGATGCGGCGCCCGACCTGTCGCACGCGGTGGTGTACTTCACCTGCCTCGAGCGCGCCCAGGCAGAAGCGGCCGAACGCGCCTTGCGCCGGGCGGCCGGCTTCCTGCGCAGCAGCCTCGCCAGGCGCATCAAGCTGTATACGACTCCCGAACTGCGCTTCAGATATGACGAATCAGTGGAGCGCGGCGCGTACCTGTCGCAGCTGATCGACAGCGTCCGGCCGAAGCCGTGAGCGCGCGCCGGCTCGACGGCGTGCTGCTGCTCGACAAGCCGCGCGGCCTGGGTTCCAACACGGCACTGCAGGCCGTCAAGCGGCTATACGCGGCCGCGAAGGCGGGCCATGCGGGCACGCTCGACCCGCTCGCCTCGGGCCTGCTTCCCGTCCTGTTCGGCGAGGCGACCAAGTTTTCCGTGCTGGCGCTGGAGGCGGACAAGGAGTACGAGGCGCGCGCGTGCCTGGGGGCGACCACGTCGACCGGCGATGCAGAGGGCGAGGTCCTTGAGCGGCGGCCCAGCTGCGTGCGCGAAGAGGACCTGGAGCCGGTGCTGGCGCGCTTCCGCGGCGAGATCGAGCAGGTGCCGCCGATGCACTCGGCGCTCAAGCGCGACGGGCGGCCGCTCTATGCGCTGGCGCGCGAGGGGCGCGAAGTCCCCCGCGCGGCGCGGCGCGTCCGGGTCTACGCGCTGGAGCGGACGGGCTTCGACGGCGAGCATCTCGACCTGCGTGTCCGCTGCAGCAAGGGCACGTACATCCGCACGCTGGTCGAGGATATCGGGCGCGCGCTGGGGTGCGGGGCGCACCTGGCGGCGCTGCGCCGCACGGCCGCGGCGCGCTTTCGCATTGAGGACGCCGCTGCGCTCGAAGCGCTGCAGCACGAGGACGCCGCTGCCCGCGATCGGCGCCTGCTGCCCGTGACCAGCCTGCTCGCCGGGCTGCCCGCGGTCGCGCTGCCGCAGGCCTTGGCGGCCCGCTTCCGGCAGGGGCAGGTGCTGCGATTGCCGGAGGCACCCCGGGGCCAATGCGGCGTATACGCGGAGCACGGTGCCCTGCTTGGACTGGGTGAAGGCGTGGGGCAGGGCGAGCTGCATCCGCGCAGGCTCGTCAGCCACGCAAGCGGCTGAAATTGATCGCAAAAAGCTTGTGGAGGGGTGCAGGGCTCGGCTACAATCCGCCGCTTACATCAGGAGACGAAGCGTATGGCTTTGCAGGTTGCGCAGAAAGCGCAGGTCGTTCGTCAGTATCAGCGGTCCGGCAAGGACACCGGGTCGCCCGAAGTGCAGATCGCGCTGCTCACCGAGCGCATCAACAGCCTCACCGCGCATTTCAAGTCCCACGTCAAGGATTTCCATTCCCGCCGCGGGCTGCTGAAGCTGGTCTCGCAGCGGCGCAAGCTGCTGGACTACCTGCGGCGCAAAGACGCCGACAAGTACCGCTCGGTCATCGAGCGGCTCAGCCTGCGCAAGTAGGTCCCACCCATGCCGTGGCACGCGACGCTCATCGGCCGATGAGCGCATTGCGCCTGCCCTCACCCATCGAGGTATTCCCTTGAATCCGATCAAGAAGACATTCACGCTCGGCAGCCACGAAGTCACCTTCGAGACCGGCGAGATCGCACGCCAGGCGCACGGCGCCGTGGTATGCACCATGGACGACACGGTCGTGCTCGCCAGCGTCACTGCCGCCAAGGAAGCGCGCGCCAACCAGGATTTCTTTCCGCTGACAGTGGACTACGCCGAGCGCACCTATGCCGCGGGCAAGATCCCGGGCGGATTCTTCAAGCGCGAGGGACGGCCTTCGGAGAAGGAGACGCTCACCTCGCGCCTGATCGACCGGCCGATCCGGCCGCTGTTTCCCGACGGCTTCTTCAACGAAGTGCAGGTCGTGGCGCAGGTGCTGTCGCTCAATCCGGAGGTGGATTCCGACATTCCAGCGATGTTGGCGGTGTCGGCGGCGCTGACGCTGTCGGGCATTCCGTTCAACGGGCCGATCGGCGCGTGTCGCGTGGGCTACGTCAACGGGCAATACGTGCTTAATCCAACGGCCACGCAGCTCAAGGAATCCAGGCTCAATCTGGTGGTCGCGGGCACGGAGCAGGGCGTGATGATGGTGGAGTCCGAGGCACAGGAGCTGCCCGAGGACGTCATGCTGGGCGCGGTGGTGTTCGGCCACGAACAGATGCAGGCGGCGATCCAGGCGATCGACGAGCTGGCCGAGGTCGCCGGCAAGCCCGCGTGGGACTGGCAGGCGCCCACCAAGGACGAAGCGCTCATCGCGCGCGTCGCCGAGCTCGCGGAGGCCGACCTGCGCGCCGCCTTCGCCATGCGCCAGAAGCAGGCCCGCAATACGCGCCTCAACGAGATCCGGCGCGCGGTGACAGCGAAGCTGGAGGAAGAGGCCAAGGCCGCAGGCCGGGAGATCGACGAACGCGCGCTCAAGGACATCTTCTTCAACCTCGAGTCCGCGATCGTGCGCCACCAGATTCTTGACGGCGAGGCGCGCATCGACGGGCGCGACACGCGTACCGTGCGCCCGATCAACGTGCGTGTGGGCGTGCTGCCGCGCACGCACGGCTCGGCTTTGTTCACGCGCGGCGAAACGCAGGCGCTGGTGACGGTGACGCTGGGCACCGGCCGCGACGAGCAGATCATCGACGCGCTGTCCGGCGAGTACCGCGAGCGCTTCATGTTCCACTACAACATGCCGCCGTACGCCACCGGCGAGACCGGCCGCTTCGGCTTCACCAAGCGGCGCGAGATCGGCCACGGGCGGCTGGCCAAGCGCGCGCTGGTGGCCATGCTGCCGGGCGCGGAGGATTTCGGCTATTCGCTGCGCGTCGTCTCGGAGATCACCGAGTCGAACGGCTCGTCGTCGATGGCATCGGTGTGCGGCGGCAGCCTCGCGCTGATGGACGCGGGCGTGCCCATCAAGGCACACGTGGCGGGCATCGCCATGGGGCTGATCAAGGAAGGCAACCGCTTCGCGGTGCTTTCCGACATCCTCGGCGACGAGGATCACCTCGGCGACATGGACTTCAAGGTGGCGGGCACCGAGGCCGGGGTCACCGCGCTGCAGATGGACCTGAAGATCGAGTCGATCAACAAGAGCATCATGCAGATCGCGCTGGCGCAGGCGCGCGAGGCGCGCCTGGGGATCCTGCAGATCATGAAGCAGGCGATCGAGGGATCGCGCACCGAGCTGTCGAGCTTCGCGCCGCGCATCATCAAGATCAAGATCAACCCGGACAAGATCCGCGACGTGATCGGCAAGGGCGGAGTGGTGATCCGCGGCATCCAGGAAGAGACCGGCACCACCATCGAGATCGAGGACGACGGCACGATCGCCATCGCCTGCGTGTCGGCCGAGGGCGGCGAGGCGGCGAGGAAGCGCATCATGGACATCACCGCCGATGTCGAAGTCGGCAAGGTGTACGAGGGCCCGGTGCTGCGCCTGCTGGATTTCGGCGCCATCGTGCAGCTGCTCCCCGGGCGCGACGGCCTGCTGCACATCTCGCAGATCAGCCACGAGCGCGTGAACGCCGTCTCCGACCACCTGAAGGAAGGCCAGATCGTGAAGGTGAAGGTGCTCGAGGCCGACGACAAGGGCCGCGTGCGCCTGTCGATGAAGGCGGTCGGCGCGCCGGAAGCGGCGAAGCAGGCGTAATAAAGGGGCGCCGGGCGCCCCTGTTCAACCGCCGCGCGGCGCGCGGCCTACTTGGCCACCTGCTTCTCGCGCAGTTCGTCCAGCGTCTTGCAGTCGATGCACAGCGTCGCCGTCGGCCTGGCCTCCAGGCGCTTCAGGCCGATCTCCACGCCGCAGCTGTCGCAGTAGCCGTACTCGTTGGCGTCGATGCGGGCGATGGTCTCGTCGATCTTCTTGATCAGCTTTCTCTCGCGGTCGCGGTTGCGCAGCTCAAGCGCCATGTCCGATTCCTGGCTGGCGCGGTCGTTGGGGTCGGCGAACACGGTCGCCTCGTCCTGCATGGTATGCACCGTGCGGTCGATTTCCTCGGACAGCTCGGCCTTCAGCTGCTCGAGCATCTTGCGGAAGTGCGAGCGCATGCGCGCGTTCATGTAGTCCTCGCCCTTCTTCGGGGCGAAGGGCGTGAAATTCTTGCGCGTCAGTTCGACCGGCATCGTTTTCTTGCTGCACCCGCCAAAAAGAAAGGCGACTTTGTAGCAGAAAAGCCCCCTAGCAGCAAGCTGAAAAGCGGGTATCATGATGCCCCTTTCCGGGGTGTGGCGCAGCCTGGTAGCGCGCTTGCTTTGGGAGCAAGATGTCGGGAGTTCAAATCTCTCCACCCCGACCAGTTTTTGCCCGGCGGCTGCCCGTAGCTCAACCGGATAGAGCACCAGCCTTCTAAGCTGGGGGTTGTGGGTTCGACTCCCGCCGGGCAGGCCAAAGTTGCAATGGTGACCGTAGCTCAAAGGTAGAGTCCTGGATTGTGATTCCAGTTGTTGTGGGTTCGAGTCCCATCGGTCACCCCACACACTCTTGGCGCGGCAGGTCTTCGCGCGACAGCAGGAAGACCTGACCCGTTCCCGCCGCGGTCTGCGGCCATGCGAATGGCAGGCGCGGAAACGCGCGCTCCAGCGCCCTGCGGTGCGCGCCGATCTCGCACACCAGCAGTCCGCGCGCCTCGAGGTGCGCCGCGCCTTGGGCGATGATCCTGCGCACCAGGTCGAGTCCGTCCGCCCCGGCCGCCAGCGCCATGCGCGGCTCGAGGCGATACTCGCGCGGCAGCGCGCGCATGGCCGCCGCATCCACGTACGGCGGGTTGCTCAGGATGAGGTCGTAGCGCCGCCGTCCGAGCTGCGCCATCAGGTCTGAGCGCACCAGGCGGATCCGGCCGCGCAGGCGGTGGCGTGCGATGTTGCGCCCCGCGACCGAGAGCGCGCCCGGCGAGAGGTCGGCGGCATCCACGCGCGCGCGCGCAAAGGCCTTGGCCGCCAGCACCGCCAGGCAGCCCGAGCCGGTGCACAGATCCAGCACGCTGCGTACCGGGCGCCGCCGCCATGGCCGCAGCCGCCGCTGCAGCAGCTCGGCGATATGCGATCGCGGAATGATGACGCGGCGATCGACATAGAACGGCTCGCCGGCCAGCCAGGCTTCGCGCAACAGGTACGCCACGGGCACGCGCTCGCGGATGCGACGCCGCAGCAGGCGCGCGATGCGCGCGCGTTCACGCGCGCTCACCGGCCGCCCGGCCGGCGCGTCGAACGGCAAGCCCAGGCCGCGCAGCACGAGGTACGCCGCCTCGTCGCCGGCATTCGTCGTGCCATGGCCGAAGTGCACGGGCGCGGCGCGCAGCGCGCGCGCGACCTCGCTCACCAGCTGGCGCAGCGTCAAGGCAGAAGGGCGCGCAGCGCGTCCAGGTAGATGCGCGGCAGGCGCGCCAGCTCCTCGAGCGCGATGTTCTCGTTCAGCTTGTGGATGGTGCTGTTCACCGGGCCGAACTCGACCACCTCCGGGCAGATGTCGATGATGAAGCGCCCGTCGGAGGTGCCGCCCGCCGTGGACAGCTCCGGCGTCCGCCCGGTGTGCGAGCGCACTGCCGCGCGCATGACTTCGATCAGCCGGCCCTTGCCGCTCAGGAACGGACGACCGCCGAGCGTCCAGGACACCGAATAGTCCAGGCGGTACTTGCGCAGCATGTCCTCGAATCGGGCGCGCAGACCGGCATCGGTGCTCTCGGTCGAGAAGCGGAAATTGCACAGCACCTCCACCGTTCCGGGCACGACGTTCTCCACGCCCGTGCCGGCATGGATGTTCGAGACCTGGAAGCTGGTCGGCGGAAACGACTCGTTGCCACGATCCCATTCGGCGGCCGCGAGCTCGGCAAGCGCGGGCGCCAGCAGGTGGATCGGGTTGCGCACCTGCTCGGGGTAGGCGACATGGCCCTGCACGCCGCGCACCACGAGCTTCGCCGAGAGCGAGCCGCGCCGGCCGACGCGCAGCGTGTCGCCGAGCGCGGTGGCCGAAGAGGGCTCACCGACGATGCAGAAGTCGATGCGCTCGCCGCGCTTCGCCAGACGCTCGACCACGCGCACGGTGCCGTCCACCGACGGGCCTTCCTCGTCCGAGGTGAGCAGCACGGCGATCGAGCCGGAGTGCGCGGGGCGCTCGGCGACGAACTGCTCGATCGCCACGACGAACGCGGCGATCGAGGACTTCATGTCGGCTGCGCCGCGCCCATACAGACGGCCGTCGCGCTCGACGGGCACGAACGGTTCGGAGTGCCACTGCTCGAGCGGCCCGGGCGGCACGACGTCGGTGTGGCCCGCGAAGCAGACGAGCGGCGCGCTGCTGCCGCGGCGCGCCCACAGATTGGTCACGCCGTTGACGCTCGCGTCCTCGCAGCGGAAGCCGGCCGCGGCCAGGCGCGCGGCCAGGTGCGCCTGGCATCCGTCATCCGCCGGCGTCACCGACCTGCGGCCGATCAGCTCCCGGGCGAGCGCGAGGACCGGCTCCACCTCAGCTGGTGACGTCGATCTTGATGCCGTCGAACTGCGCGCCGCCGCCGCCGAGCAGGCCTTCCTTCTTGTCGCCCTGGCCTGCGGGCGGCACTGCCGGGATGGACACCTGGCCAGACGTGATCTGCCCGGCGGTCGCCTGGTTGATCAGCCAGAGCATGTTGGTGGCCGAGTCGGCGTTCAGCATCGCCTCGTCCTGGGTGATGTCGCCGGAGATGAACAGCTTGAACAGCGACTGCTCGAAGGTCTGCGAACCCGGCGCCATGCTCTTCTCCATCGCTTCCTTCATCTCGTTGATCTCGCCCTTCTCGATCAGCTCGGAGATGTGCCGGGTGTTGAGCAGGACCTCGCAGGCCGGCTTGCGCGTGCCCGCCTTGGTGCGCACCAGGCGCTGCGAGACCACGGCCTGCAGCGAGGCCGAGAGGTCGAGCAGCAGCGTGGGGCGGTTCTCCAGCGGGTAGAAGCTGATGATGCGGTTCATGGCGTGGTAGCTGTTGTTCGCATGCAGGGTCGCCATGCACAGGTGGCCCGATTGCGCGTACTGCAGCGCCATGGACATCGTATCGCGGTCGCGGATCTCGCCGATCAGGATCACGTCGGGCGCCTGGCGCAGGGCGTTCTTCAGCGCGACCGGGAACGCCTTGGTATCGGTGCCGACCTCGCGCTGGTTGACGATCGACTTGCGGTTCTTGAAGATGAATTCGACCGGGTCTTCGAGCGTCAGGATGTGCCCGGAGCGCTCGGCGTTGCGAAAGTCGATCATCGCCGCGAGCGACGTCGACTTGCCCGAGCCGGTGGCGCCGACCATGAGGATCAGGCCGCGCTTCTGCACGACGATCTCCTTGAGCACCGGCGGCAGGTGCAGCGAATCCAGCGGCGGCACCGTGCCCGGGATGTAGCGCACCACCACGGCGGGCGTGCCCTTCTGGCGGAAGGCGCTGATACGGAAGGTGCCCACGCCCTCCATGGTGTAGGCGGTGTTCAGCTCCAGCTCCTCTTCGAACTCGCGCACCTGGTGCTCGTTCAGCACCTCGTAGAGCAGCGTCTGCACGGCGCTCGCGGTGAGGATGGTCTGGTTCACCGGCATGGCCATGCCGTTGATCTTGATGTTGATCGGCGCCCCGATGGACAAAAAGATATCCGAGGCCTTCTTATCGGCCATCAGCTGGAACAGGCGTTTCATCGCCGACATGGCTTACCTCCTGGGGTGCGCTGTCCCCGTAGTTTAATCCCCTCGCAGCAGCTCGTTGAGGCTGGTCTTTGCCCGCGTGCGCGCATCAACCTTTTTTACGATTACGGCGCAGTACAGCGCGCAGCTGCGGTCGCTCGAAGGCAGCGTTCCGGACACGACCACGGAGCCGGCTGGAACGCGGCCGTAGAGGACCTCGCCGGTCTCGCGGTCGAAGATCTTGGTGCTCTGGCCGATGAACACGCCCATGGAGATGACGCTGTTCTCCTCGACGATCACGCCCTCGACGATCTCGGAGCGCGCGCCGACGAAGCAGTTGTCCTCGACGATGACCGGGTTGGCCTGCACGGGCTCGAGCACGCCGCCGATGCCCACGCCGCCCGACAGGTGCACGTTCCTGCCGATCTGCGCGCAGGAGCCGACTGTCGCCCAGGTGTCCACCATCGTGCCCTCGTCCACGTAGGCGCCGATGTTGACGAAGGACGGCATCAGCACGACGTTCTTCGCCAGGTAGCAGCCGCGGCGCGCCATGGCCGGCGGCACCACGCGGAAGCCGCCGCGCCCGAACGCCGCCGCGTCGTAGCCGGCGAACTTGCCGGGCACCTTGTCGTAGTAATTGGTGGAGGCCCCGGGCAGCAGGCGGTTGTCCTCCAGGCGGAACGACAGCAGCACCGCCTTCTTCAGCCATTGGTGCGTGATCCATTCGCCGGCGTGCTTCTCGGCGACGCGCAGCGTGCCCGCGTCGAGCCCGGCGAGCGCGAACTCGACCGCGTCGCGCAGCGCCGGCGACGCCTTTCCCGGCGCGAGGCCGGCACGCTCTTCCCAGGCCTGATCGATGATGGTTTGCGCTTGTTGCATGGCTCCTCTACAGGGTACGCGCGAAGCGCCCGATCCTGTGCGCCGCCTCGACGCAATCGTCGAGCGGCGCGACCAGGGCGATGCGCACATGGTGGCGCCCGGGGTTCACGCCATGCGCTTCGCGCGCGAGATAGCTGCCCGGCAGGACCAGCACATTATATTGTCGCTGCAATTCGCGCGCGAAGTCCGCGTCGTCGACCGGCGTGCGCACCCACAGATAGAAGCCGCCGTCGGGCATGGAGGTGGCGAGCGGCGCGCCGATGAGCGGCAGCACGGCGCGATACTTCTGCGCATAGCGCTGGCGGTTGGCGCGCACGTGCGCCTCGTCGCCCCAGGCGGCGATCGAGGCGCGCTGCACCGGCAGGCTCATGGCCGAGCCGTGATAGGTGCGATAGAGCAGGAACTGCTTGAGCAGCGCGGCGTCGCCGGCGACGAAGCCCGAGCGCATGCCGGGCGCGTTGGAGCGCTTCGACAGGCTGGAAAAGGCGACCAGGCGCCGGAAGTCCGCGCGGCCGAGCTGCTGCGCCGCCTGCAGCCCACCGAGCGGCGGGCGCAGCTCGTCGTAGTACAGCTCCGAGTAGCACTCGTCGGAAGCGATGACGAATCCGTGCCGGTCGGAAAGCTCGAACAGGCGGCGCCACTCGGCCAGTCCCAGCACCCGGCCGGTGGGATTGCCCGGGGAGCATACATAGGCCAGCTGCACGCCGCTCCAGTCGATGTCGTCGAAGGCCATGCCGTCGTTGAGATAAATGGGCTGTGCGCCCGCAAGCAGCGCCGCGCCTTCGTAGATCTGGTAGAAGGGGTTCGGGCAGCAGACGCGCGCGGCGCCGCCGGTCGGGTCGATCACGGTCTGCGCAAAGGCGAACAGCGCCTCGCGCGAACCGTTGACCGGCAGCACCTGCGTGGCCGGATCGATGGCTGCCAGCGCGTAGCGCCGCGCCAGCCATGCGGCGATCGCCTCGCGCAGCGCCGGGGCGCCGGCGGTGGCCGGGTAGGCCGCGAGGCCCTCGAGCGCACCGGTGAGCGCCTCGGTCACCAGGGCCGGGGTCGGGTGCTTGGGCTCGCCGATGGAGAGATTGATCGGCGCGAGCGATGCGTTCGGCGCCACGCCCGCGAGCAGCGCGCGCAGCTTCTCGAAGGGGTAGGGCTGCAGCCGCCCGAGGAGCGGGTTCAAGCCGCGGGCTTCCAGCCGCGCTTGCGGTGCTCGACGACAACGCTGGTGGCGATGCCACCGCGCACATTGAAGCGCGCCGTCAGCCGCAGGTAGCGGGGACGGACCGCGCGTACCAGGTCCTGCAGGATTCTATTCGTCACCGCCTCGTGAAACGCGCCCTGGTCGCGGTACGACCACACGTAGAGCTTGAGCGACTTCAACTCCACGCACAGGCGATCGGGCACATACTCGAGCTCGAGAACGGCGAAGTCCGGCTGCCCGGTGAGCGGGCACAGGCAGGTGAACTCGGGCAGCGTCATGTGGATGCGATAGTCGCGCGCCGGCGACGGATTGCGGAACGTCTGCAGACGCTGGCTGGGACGCGAAGGCATCGGAAAAATGCGGCGAGACGCGGGCGTGGGCGAGCGCGCAGATGGTATCATTTTCGAAACGAGAAAACGTTCCGTGCGACTCAATCAGATCCGGCTTTCCGGCTTCAAGTCCTTCGTCGATCCCACCTCGATCCACTTTCCCGGCCAGCTGGTCGGCATCGTCGGGCCGAACGGCTGCGGCAAGTCCAACGTGATCGACGCGGTGCGCTGGGTGCTCGGCGAGACGCGCGCCTCGGCGCTGCGCGGCGACTCCATGCAGGACGTGATCTTCAACGGCTCGGGCAACCGCAAGCCGCTGGCGCGCGCCAGCGTCGAGCTGCTGTTCGACAATTCGCTGGGCCGCGCGGGCGGGCAATGGCAGCAGTATGCCGAGATCGCGGTGAAGCGCGTCCTGCAGCGCGACGGCGAGTCGTCCTACTACATCAACAACCAGCACGTGCGCCGGCGGGACGTCACCGACATGTTCCTCGGCACGGGCCTGGGGCCGCGCGCGTACGCGATCATCGAGCAGGGCATGATCTCGCGCGTCATCGAGGCCAAGCCCGAGGAACTGCGCGTTTTCCTCGAGGAGGCGGCGGGCGTGTCGCGCTACAAGGAGCGCCGCCGGGAGACCGAGCACCGGCTGGCGGACACGCGCGAGAACCTCTCGCGGATCACCGACATCCGGCTGGAGCTCGGCGCGCAGATCGAGAAGCTCGAGGCGCAGGCGCAGGTGGCGACCCGCTACCAGGCATTGCAGGGCGAGCTGCAGCTCAAGCAGCAGCTGCTGTGGTTCCTGCGCCGGCGGGATGCGGCCGCCGAGCGCGAGCGCCACGCGCAGGAGATCGCCAGGAGCGGCAACGCGCTCGAGGCGGAGACGGCGAGCCTGCGCGAGGTGGAGAGCCGCTTGGAAACTTCGCGCGCCGCGCATTACGCCGCCGGCGACGCGATGAACGCCGCGCAGGCGGCCCTGTACGAGGCCAACGCCGAAGTGGCGCGCCTGGAGTCGGAGCTGCGCTATGCGGAGGAGGCGCGCCAGCGGCTCGAGGTCCAGCACACGGAGCGCCGCGCGCAGCTCGCTTCCTGGCGGGAGCAGCGCGCCCAGCTCACGCAGGCCCTGCACCTGTGGGCCGGGCGCACGGAGGGCGCGCGCCGGCGCGTGGCGCAGGCGCGCGAGCGACTGGCGGCGGAGGGCGAGCGCCTGCCGCAGGCCGAGGCGCGCTTCCGCGCGGCGCAGGACCAGGTGGGCGACGCGCGCGGCCAGCTGCTGCAGACCGAGAGCCGCGCAGAGCTCGAGCAGACGAACCTGCAACATGTCGAGCGTGCGCTGGAGGCGCTCGCCCAGCGGCGCGCGCGCCTGGGCGCGGAGCGCGAGACGCTGCAGCGCCCCGATGCGGCCGCGCTCGAGGCGCAGGCCCGGCAGAGAACCGAGGGCGACGCGGCCATCCAGGAAGCCGAAGCTGCGCTGGATGCGCTGCAGCGCGAATGCGACGGGCTGGATGCCGATCGCCAGGCGGCAGCCGAGCGCCTGTCCGCGACGTCCCACGAGCTGGCGGCGGCGCAGGCGCAGCGCGCCACCCTCGAGCAGATCCAGGCTGCGGCCGAAGACAACGCGCCGCTGCGCGACTGGCTGGAGCGCAACAACCTCGCGACGCTGCCGCGGCTCTGGCAGCAGGTGCGCATCGAGCCGGGCTGGGAGGCCGCGGCGGAATCGGTACTGCGCGAGCGCCTGCATGCCCTCGATCTCGCGGATGCCGACCGGCTGGAAGCCGTGCTGGCGGACGTTCCGCCGGTGAAGGCGGGCATCTTCCGGCACGGCGCGGTGCAGGGCGGACTGCCGCCGGAAGGCTTCGAGCGCCTCGCGACCAAGATCCACGCGTCGACGCACGAGCTGGACGGCGCGCTGACCGACTGGCTTGCCCATGCCTTCGTTTGCGAGGGGACGCCCGCGCCCGAGTTGCGCGAGCGCCTGCCCGCGGGCGCGGTGCTCGTCAATCGCGACGGGCACCAGTTCACGCGCCATACGGTGGCGTTTCACGCGCCGGACGCAAGCGACGCAGGACTGCTCGCGCGCCAGGCGGAAATCGAGGCGCTGCAGCTCAGGGTCGACGAACTGACGCACCAGGTCGCGTCGGCTCGCGCGGACCATGAGCGCGCCGTGCAGGCCGTCGCGGCGCGCCAGGGCGCGCTTGAAGCGGCGCGCGATGGGCTTGCCGGGCTGCAGCAAGCGCGGCACGAGGCGCATATCGCCCTGATCCGCATGCAACAGGCCGACGAGCGCTACCGCGAGCGCAGCGCGCAGATCGACCGCGAGCTGGACGGGATCGCGCAGGAAGCGGAGCGCGACGAGGCGCGGCGCGCGCAGGCGGGCGAGGCCATCGCCCGCGTCGGCGAGGAGATCGCCGCTGCGCGCGCGCGGCTCGACCAGCTGCGCGAAGCGTTCGTGCAGGCCGAGACGGCGCTGGCGGCACAGCGGCTCGCCCTGCAGCAGGCCGACCGGGAAGCACAGGACGCGGCGTTCGGCGAGCGCGAGTGCAGCGCGAAGATCGCCGAGATCGACAGCTCGGTGCGCATGATCGACCAGCAGATCGAGCGCGCGGAGACCGAGCTCGCCAAGCTGACCGAGGAGCTGTCCGTGGACCCGGTGCCAGCCGTGCGCACGCAGCTGGAGGCGGCGGTGGAGGTACGCATCGCGCGCGAGAAGGCGCTGGGCGAGGCGCGCAACGCCGTGGAGTCTGCGGCGGGCGCGCTGCGCGCGCTGGAGGAGGAGCGGCTGCAGGCCGAGTCGCGGCTGGCGCCGCTGCGCGAGCGCATCGGCGAGCTGCGCCTCAAGGAGCAGGCGGCGCAGATCAACCGCGACCAGTTCGACGGCCAGCTGCGCGAGGCGGGCGCGGACGACGGCCGGCTGGCGGCGGAGGCGGAGTCTGCACCCCGGCCCGCGGCACTGCAGGGCGAGATCACGCGCCTGACGCAGGCGGTGACGGAGCTCGGGGCGGTCAACCTGGCTGCGCCCGGCGAGCTGCAGACCAGCCAGGAGCGCAAGGGCTTCCTCGACGCGCAGGCCACGGATCTCGAGGAAGCGGTGCAGACCCTGGAGGACGCGATTCGCCGCATCGACCGCGAGACCCGCGAGCTCCTGCGCGAGACCTTCGACAGCGTCAACCGGCACTTCGGCTCCCTCTTTCCCCTGCTGTTCGGCGGCGGGGAGGCGAAGCTCCTCATGACCGGCGAGGAGATCCTGGACGCCGGCGTGCAGGTGATGGCGCATCCGCCGGGCAAGCGCAACAGCAGCATTCACCTGCTGTCGGGCGGCGAGAAGGCGCTGACCGCCATCGCCCTGGTGTTCTCCATGTTCCAGCTCAATCCCGCGCCCTTCTGCCTGCTGGACGAGGTGGACGCGCCCCTGGACGACACCAATACGGTGCGCTTCTGCGATCTCGTGCGCCGCATGTCGGCGCAGACGCAGTTTCTGTTCATCAGCCACAACAAGATCACGATGGAGATGGCCGCGCAGCTGATCGGCGTGACCATGCCCGAATCGGGGGTGTCGCGCGTCGTGGCGGTCGACATCGAGGAGGCCTTGCGCATCCGGGAGGAGCTCGCCGCCTGACCGCGGCGGGCAGGCCTCCGCCCCGGCCATGAGCGACCTGCAAATCGGGCTGCTGGCGGTCGGTGTCCTGGTCGTGGCACTGATCCTCGGCTACAACGCGCTGCAGGAGCGCAAGGCGCGGCGCCACGCCGAGCAGATCTTCGGTTCGCGCCACGCCGACGTCCTGATGGAAGAGGGCGCGAGCCGGCAGGAACCGAGGTTCGACGCCTCCGCAAGGCGCGTGCACGCGCATGACGCGCCGCAGCTGCCGGACCAGCGGCTCGACTACGTCATCGAGCTCTCGCTGCCGCAGCAGGTCCAGGCGGCCGAGGTTGCCGCGCACTGGGCGCCGTTCGAGCACCGCTTCGCCGGGCGGGCGCTGCTGGCCGGGAGCACGGACGGCGCCGCGTGGCGGCCGCTCGCCGGCGCCGCGGGCTGCGCCTTCGTGCGGGCGGCGCTGCAGCTCGCCAGCCGCGGCGGGCCGGCGAGCGAGGCGCAGCTGATCGAGTTCCGCGCCGCCGTGGATTCGCTCGCGGCACCGCTGCGCGCCAGCGTCTCGGCCCCCGAAGTCAAGCAGGCCGTGGACGCGGCGCGCGAGCTGGACGCGCTGTGCGCGGAGACCGACATCCAGATCGTCCTGCACGTCGTGCCGCCGGCGGGAGAGTCGTTTGCCGCCGATGCGCCGTTGCCCGAGGGCGCGCCGTTCGCTTGCACGCGCGGCGAGGGCGGGAGCTACGTGCTGGCGCTCGACGTGCCGCGCGTGGCCGCCGTGCGCCACGGCTACGAGGCGATGGTGCTGCACGCGCGCGACCTGGCGGCGCGGCTGGGCGGCACGATCGTCGACGACAATGCGCAGGCGCTCGACGAGCGCGCGCTGGCGGCGATCGGCGCGCAACTCGAGGGTATCTGCCGCACGCTCGAGGCGCGCGGCATCGAGCCGGGCGGCCCGGCGGCGCTGCGGCTGTTCTCCTAGGGCATGGCCGTGGCCGCGGCGGCGCGCGAGCGGGCGGCAAAGCTGCGGCGCGAGCTCGAGCGGCACAACCGTCTCTACTACGTGGAGGACGCGCCGGAGATCACGGACGCCGAGTACGACAGGCTGTTCGCCGAGCTGCAGCGTCTCGAGACCGAGCATCCGGAGCTGGCGACGCCGGATTCGCCCACGCAGCGCATCGGCGCTCCGCCCCTGGAGTCGTTCCCGGAGGTGCGCCACCGCACCCCCATGCTGTCGCTTGCCAACGCCTTCGACGAGGACGCGGTGCACGCCTTCGACCGGCGCGCGCGCGAAGCGCTCGGCGTGGAAACGATCGACTACTGCGTCGAGCCCAAGTTCGACGGCCTCGCGGTCAGCCTCAGTTACCGCGACGGCCTGCTGGTGCAGGGCGCGACGCGTGGCGACGGCACGCGCGGCGAGGACGTGACGCCCAACCTGCGCACGGTACGCTCGATTCCGCTGCGCCTGCCGCAAGCACCGGACACGCGCGACCTGGAGGTGCGCGGCGAGGTGCTGATCACGCGGCGCGAGTTCGCCGCGCTGAACGAGCGCCAGCGCGCGGCGGGCGAGAAGGAGTTCGTCAACGCGCGCAATGCCGCGGCAGGGAGCCTGCGGCAGCTCGATTCGCGCGTGACCGCCCTGCGGCCGCTGCGCTTCTTCGCCTACGGCGTGGGGGAAGTCCCGACCGGCGCGCCGCCCACCCACGCCAAGGTGCTGGAGCGCCTCGCGGCGCTCGGCTTCCCGGTGGCGGAGGAGCGCGGCGTCGCGCACGGCGTGGAGGGACTGCTCGCCTACTACGTGTGCATAGGTGCGAAGCGCGACAAGCTGCCCTATGCGATCGATGGCGTGGTGTACAAGGTGGATCGCCTCGACTGGCAGGAGCGGCTGGGCTACGTGGCACGCGCGCCGCGCTTCGCGCTGGCGCACAAGTATCCCGCCGAAGAGCAGGAGACCGAGGTGCTCGACATCGACGTCCAGGTTGGCCGCACCGGCGTGCTGACGCCAGTCGCGCGCCTGAAGCCGGTGTTCGTCGGCGGGGTGACGGTGACGAACGCGACGCTGCACAACGAGGACGACCTGCGGCGCAAAGACGTGCGCGTGGGCGACACGGTGATCGTGCGCCGCGCCGGAGACGTCATCCCGGAGGTGGTGGCCGTGCAGCGCGAGAAGCGCCCGGCCGGGACGCGGGAGTTCCACATGCCCACGCGCTGTCCGGTCTGCCACTCCCCGGTGATCCGCCTGCCGGGCGAGGCGGCCACGCGCTGTACGGGCGGCCTCTACTGTCCGGCGCAGCGGATCGGCGCGCTGCTGCACTTCAAGGACCGGCGCGCCATGGACATCGAGGGGCTGGGCGACAAGCTCGCCGAGCAGCTGGTGGACTCGGAACTGGTGGAGAACCCCGCCGACCTGTACGCGCTCGAGGCCGACCAGCTCGCGGCGCTGGCACGCATGGGCGACAAATCGGCGCGCAACGTCATCGACAGCATCGCGCGCTCGCGCGACACGACGCTCGCGCGTTTCGTGTTCGCGCTCGGCATCCCGGGCGTGGGCGAGGAGGTGGCCAAGATCCTCGCGCGTCACTTTCGTGCCCTGGACGCGCTGCTCGAGGCCGACTGGCAGGCGCTGGCCGCCGAGAAGGAGGCGGCGCGCAAGGACAACGCCAAGCGCAAGCGACGCGGCGAGGCGCAGGCGCCGGTGCCGCTCGAGGGCATCGGCCCCGAGATCATGGACAGCGTTCGCCAGTTCCTGAGCGAGCGCCACAACCGCAGGGTGATCGAGCGCCTCGTGGATGCGCGCACGGGCGTGCGCATCGCGGCCGAGGTCGCGCCGGCGCCGGCGCGCGCGGCGAAGACCTTCGTGCTCACCGGCACGCTGCCGCACATGACGCGCGACGAAGCCAAATCGCTGATAGAGTCCAAGGGACACAAGGTGGCAGGCTCGGTGTCGAGGAACACCGATTACGTCGTTGCGGGCGAGGAGGCCGGCAGCAAGCTCGAGCGCGCGCGCGAGCTGGGCGTCACGATATTGGACGAACGAGGCTTGAAAGACACGCTGGACAGACTCTGAAGCGCATGCCAAGACCTCTACGCAAGGCAGTCTTCCCGGTCGCCGGCTTCGGCAGCCGCTTCCTGCCCGCCACCAAGGCGAGCCCCAAGGAAATGCTGCCGGTGGTCGACAAGCCGCTCATCCAGTACGCGGTGGAGGAGGCCGCCGCCGCGGGCATCACGGACATGATCTTCATCACGGGTCGCCACAAGCGCGCCATCGAGGATCACTTCGACAAGGCCTATGAGATCGAGTCGGAGCTCGAGGCGAAGGGCAAGCGCGACCTGCTCGATGTCGTGCAAGGGGTGTTGCCCGCGGGCTGCCGCTGCATCTTCACGCGCCAGCCGGAGCCGCTTGGCCTCGGCCACGCGGTTCTGTGCGCGCAGCCGGTGGTCGGCGACGAGCCATTCGCCGTGCTGCTCGCCGACGACCTGATCGATGCGCAGCCGCCGGTCACCGCGCAGATGGCCGCGCGCTTCGCCGCCGAAGGCTGTTCGATCCTCGGCGTCATGGAGGTGCCGCGCGCGCAGACTGCGAGCTACGGCATCGTCAGCCCGGAGAAACCCGGGGCCGAATTGAGCGCAATCCGCGCGCTGGTGGAGAAGCCCGCGCCGGACAAGGCCCCGTCCACGCTCGCGGTGGTCGGCCGCTACGTGCTCACGCCGCGCATCTTCGACAGGCTTGCGGCGGTGCAGCCGGGCAGCGGCGGCGAGATCCAGCTCACCGACGCCATCGCCGCGCTGCTCGCCGACGAGCGGGTGATGGCCTACCGCTTCGCGGGCCGCCGCTTCGACTGCGGCTCCAAGCTCGGCTATCTCGAGGCCACGGTGGAGCTCGGCCTCAAGCACCCCGAGGTCGGCCCCGCATTCGCGCGCTACCTGGAGGAGCTCCGCCGTGCCTGACCTGGCGCGCGCCTGGGATTTTCTCGAGGCGTCGGACCTGGTCTGCGGCGAGCGCGAGGTCCAGGGGGCGGTCGCCCGGCTCGCGGAGCAGATTGGCGCGCGGCTGCACGATACCTATCCGCTCGTGCTGGTGGTCATGGGCGGCGCGGTGGTTTTCGCCGGCCAGCTGCTGCCGCGCCTGCGATTCCCGCTGGATCTCGATTACGTGCACGCCACGCGCTACGGTGCCGCGACGCAGGGCGGCGGGCTCACCTGGCGGGTCAGCCCGCCGGAAGCGCATGGGCGCACCGTGCTGCTGCTCGACGACATCCTCGATCACGGGCAGACGCTGCGCGCCATCCGCGACGAGCTGCTCGCGCGCGGGGCTACAAAGGTGCTGAGCGCCGTCCTGGTGGAGAAGATCCTCGCCGCGCCCAAGCCGATCGCCGCGGACTTCGTGGGGCTGCGTATCCCGGACCGCTTCGTGTTCGGCTGCGGCATGGACGCCAAGGGGTTCTGGCGCAACCTGCCAGAGATCCGCGCCATGCGGGAGGCCTGATGCTCGCGGTCATCGGCGGCAGCGGGCTGTCGCAGCTCGCCAGCCTGGAAGTCACGCAGCGCAAGATGGTGCGCACGCCTTACGGCGAGCCCTCGGGCGCGCTCACGTTGGGTCGCATCCGCGGCCGCGAACTGGTGTTTCTCGCGCGCCACGGCTACGGCCACACGGTCGCGCCGCACGAGGTCAATTACCGGGCGAATCTCTGGGCGCTCAAGGACGCGGGCGTGGAGGGGGTGGTGTCCGTGGCCTCGGTCGGGGGCATCCGGCGCGACATCGTGCCCGGGGCGCTCGCCGTGCCCGACCAGATCATCGACTACACCTGGGGCCGGCGCTCCACGTACTTCGAGGGCGCGGGGGCGCAGGTCACGCACGTGGACTTTACCGAGCCGTACTCCGCGCCGCTGCGCGCGCGCATCCTGGGCGCGGCACATGCTTGCGGCGAGCAGATCATTGACGGCGGCATCTACGCCGCCACGCAGGGCCCGCGGCTGGAGAGCGCCGCGGAGATCAACCGCCTCGAACGCGACGGCGCCCACATGGTGGGCATGACCGGCATGCCCGAGGCGGTGCTGGCGCGCGAGCTGGAGCTGCCCTACGCGGCGATCGCCGTCAGCGCCAACTATGCCGCTGGCCGGGGCGAGAGCGCGCATGCCGTGCCCATGGAACGCATCGAGGCCGTGCTCGCCGAGGCCATGGGGCGCGTGCGGCGCGTCATCGAGCAGCTGGTGGCCGGATGATCCGCGAGGTCCTGCGCATGGGCGATCCGCGCCTGCTGCAGGTGGCAAGACCGGTGGAGCGCTTCGGCACCCCAGAGCTCGCCGGGCTGCTCGCGGACCTGCGCGACACGATGGCGCACCTGAACGGCGCGGGCCTCGCCGCGCCCCAGATCGGCGTGAGCCTGCGCGTGGTGATCTTCGGCGTGAAGGCCAATCCGCGCTACCCGCGGGCCGAGGCGGTGCCCGACACGGTGCTGATCAATCCCGAGCTCGAGCCCCTGGCCGCGGACAAGGAGGAGGACTGGGAGGGATGCCTCTCGGTGCCGGGCATGCGCGGCATGGTGCCGCGCTTCCGCACCCTGCGCTATTCGGGGCGCGACGAGCGCGGCGAGCGCTTCGAGCGCACGGTCGAGGGTTTCCACGCGCGCGTGGTGCAGCACGAGTGCGACCACCTCGACGGCATCCTCTACCCGATGCGCGTGCGCGACTTCCGCCAGTTCGGCTTCAACGAGGCGCTGTTCCCCGGGGAGGCGCTGCCGCCGGAGGAGTAGGGGACAGACCTCAAGGTCTGGCGCAGGGGACAGACCTTAAGGTCTGTCCCCTAGGCCTGCAGTTCGCGCAGCAGCAGCTGCTCGATCTGCAGCGCCTGGCGCGAGTGGGCGATGGCCTCGCCCGAGACCAGGAACACGTCCTCGGCCCGGTCGCCCAGCGTATTGACCTTCGCGGTGTGCACGCTGACGCCGTGTTGCGCGAGGACGCGCGCCACCGCATACAGCAGGCCGGGCCGGTCGTTGGCGACGATGGACAGCACGTGGTAGGCGCCGCGCTCGTCGGGACGCAGGTCGACTACCGGCGACACCGGGAAATGCCGCGCGCGCCGTGACAGCCGGCCGGCGCGCGGCGCGGGCAGCGGCGCATCGGAGCGCAGCTCGTCGGCGAGCTCCTTTTCGATCTGCAGCAGCATGTCGCGATAGTGCGCGCCGGGTCCCTGTCCCATGATGAGGAAGGTGTCGAGCGCGTAGCCGTGGCGCGTGGTATGGACCTTGGCTTCGGCGATATTGAAACCGGCCCGCTCGAAATAGCCGCAGATGCGCGCAAACAGGCCCGCGCGGTCGGCCACGTAGATCATCACCTGCAGCCCTTCGCCGATGGGGGCGAGCCGCGCCTTGACGACCGGCTCGCGGGCGTCCACCCGGTAGTGCAGGTTGCGGGTCTGCCAGGCGATCTCCTGCGCCTCGTGGCGCAGGAAGTAGGGCGTGTCGAGCTGCGTCCAGAAGGGAGTCTCGACACCCTCGGAGAGCGCGTACAGACGCAGCAGCCGCGACGCCTCGGCCTGCTTCTCCGCCAGCGCGGCGTCCAGCGCCGGCGCGTCGCCGGCGAGCACGCGGCGCGCGGCGCGGAACAGGTCCTCGAGCAGCTTCGCCTTCCAGGCGTTCCACACCCTGGGGCTGGTGCCGCGGATGTCGGCCACCGTGAGCAGGTAGAGCGCCACCAGCCGCCGCTCGCTGCCGACCTGCTCGGCGAAGGCACGCACCACCTGCGGGTCGTGCACGTCGTCCTTCTGCGCGGTGCCGGACATGCGCAGGTGGTACTCGACGAGGAAGGCGACCAGGTCGGCGTCCTCGCGCGCCAGGCGATGGCGGCGGCAGAACGCGCGCACGTCCCGCATGCCGAGCAGCGAGTGGTCGCCGCCGCGGCCCTTGGCGATGTCGTGATACAGCGCCGCCACGTACAGCAGCCAGCGGTGCTCGAAGGCGCTGATCAGCTGGCTGCACAGGGGGAACTCGTGCGCGAACTCGGGCATGGTGAAGCGGCGCAGATTGCGCACCACCATCAGGATGTGCTGGTCGACGGTGTAGACGTGGAACAGGTCGTGCTGCATCTGGCCGACGATGCGGCCGAACTCGGGCAGGTAGCGGCCGAGGATGCCGTACTGGTTCATGCGCCGGAACTCGTGCACGATGCCGCGCGGCTGCTGCAGGAAGTGCAGGAAGAGCATCTGCGCCACCGGGTCGCGGCGCAGCCGGCCGTCGACACGCGTGCGCGCGCGCCACAGCGCGCGCAGCGTACCGGCGGTCATGCCGCGCAGCTCCTGGTGCTGCTGCAGCAGCACGAAGCTCTCCAGGATGGCACGCGGCTCGCGCTCGAACAGCGCCTCGTCGCAGGCCTCCAGCCGCTCGCCGCGCACGCGGAAGCGCTCGTTGAGCGCGACCGGCGTCGCTTCCGGCTCGTCGGCGAGCCGCGCCTCCAGGTTCTGCAGCAGTATGGTGTTGAGTTGCGTGACCGCCTTGGCGTTGGTGTAGTAGCGCTGCATGAGCCGTTCGCTCGGCAGGCGCGTGGGCGTGCCGGAGAACCCGCATTGCGCCGCGAGCGCCGTCTGGTAATCGAAGACGATGCGGTCTTCCCGGCGTCCGGCGAGGTAGTGCAGCCGGATGCGCAGGTCCTGCAGCAGGCGCTCGCGCCTCGCGAGCTGCAGGGCTTCGGCATGCAGCAGCAGGCCATGGCGCTCGAGGTCGCGCCAGCCCTCGCCCAGCCCGCTGGCGCGCGCGATCCACTGGATGGTCTGCAGGTCGCGCAGGCCGCCCGGCGCCTCCTTCAGATTGGGCTCGAGCGCGTAGGCCGTGTCCTGGTGCTTGGCGTGGCGCTGCTCCTGTTCCAGGCGCTTGTCCTTGAGGAACGCGCGCGCGTCGAGGTGCAGCGCCACCGCCTCGGTCAGCTGCCGGAACAGCGTGCGGTTGCCCGCCAGGAAGCGGGCTTCGAGCAGCGCGGTCTGCACCGTGATGTCCTGGGCGGCCGCCTGGGCGCACTCGTGCACGGTGCGCACGCTGTGCCCGACTTCCAGCCCGATGTCCCAGAACATGCCGACCAGCCGCTCCAGGCGGCCGCGCTCCTCCTCGCCCGGCGCCTTGGCGAGCAGTACGAGCACGTCGATGTCGGAATGCGGGTAGAGCTCGCCGCGCCCGTAGCCACCGGTGGCGACCAGCGTCGCGGAGGCCACCGGTTGCAGGTCGCGCCAGAGCTCACGCAGGATCCGGTCGATCAGGCGGCTGTGGGCGTGCAACAGGCGGTGCGGTGACGCGTCGCGCTCGAAGTCCCGCCGCAGCGCAGTGCGTCCTGCCAGCAGGGCGGCGCGCCGCTCCTCGGCGGGGACGGGCACCGCGCTCATCTCAGGCGGCGGCGGCCGCCGGCGGGGGCGGAGCACCGGCGGAGGTGGTGAGCACCTCGAAGCCGCTCTCCGTGACGAGCACCGTGTGCTCCCATTGGGCGGACAGGCTGTGGTCCTTGGTGACGATGGTCCAGCCGTCGGCCAGCTCGCGGATCGCCGCCTTGCCGGCATTGATCATCGGCTCGACCGTGAAGGTCATCCCGGCCTCGAGGCGCAGGCCCGTTCCAGGCTTGCCGTAGTGCAGGACTTGCGGGTCCTCATGAAAGCGCCGGCCGATGCCGTGCCCGCAGAACTCCCGTACCACCGAGTAGCCGTGCTGCTCGGCGTGTGCCTGGATGGCCGAGCCCAGGTCGCCGAGCTGCGCCCCTGCGCGCACCTGGCGGATGCCCGCCCACATGCACTCGTAGGTCACCTCGACCAGCCTGCGCGCCTGGATGCTCGGCTCACCGACGAAGAACATCCGGCTGCTGTCGCCGTGGAAGCCGTCCTTGATCACGGTGACGTCGATGTTGACGATGTCGCCGGGCTTCAGCACCCGATCTCCGGGAATGCCGTGGCACACCTGGTGGTTGACCGAGGTGCAGATGGACTTCGGAAACGGCTTGTAGCCCGGGGGCGCGTAGTTGAGCGGCGCGGGCGTGGCGCCCTGCACCTGCACGATGTACGCGTGGCTCAGGTCGTTCAGCCTGCCGGTGGTGACGCCCGCGCGCACGTGGGGTGCGATGTAGTCGAGCACCTCCGCGGCGAGACGCCCGGCCACGCGCATCTTCGCCGCCTCGTCGGGAGTCTTCAGGACGACCGCCATGGGCTGGGAAAAAGGCTGATTATGCTAGAATTTCAGGTTGGCACGCGGTTTGCCGCGCGCCAAATTTCCCGCTCCGGCCGGTTAGGGTGCCCGCAAGGGTTGATCGGTTGGCTGGAGCGGCAGACGAAAACCCTAAAAGGAGCGTGCAGTGTCTGCAACGATGCGTCAAATGCTGGAGGCCGGCGTCCATTTCGGACATCAGACCCGGTACTGGAACCCGAAGATGGCGCCGTACATCTTCGGCCACCGCAACAAGATCCATATCATCAACCTCGAGAAGACCCTGGTCATGTACCAGGAGGCGCTCAAGTACGTGCGCCAGCTGGCCGCCAACCGCGGCTCGATCCTGTTCGTCGGCACCAAGCGCTCGGCGCGCGAAATCGTGCGCGAGGAAGCGCTGCGCTGCACGATGCCGTTCGTCGATCACCGCTGGCTCGGCGGGATGCTGACGAACTTCAAGACCGTCAAGCAGTCCATCAAGCGCCTGAAGGAGATGGAGCAGATGGCCGCGGACGGCACGTTCGACAACATGGCGAAGAAGGAGGCGCTCGGCCTGCAGCGCGAACTGGCGAAACTGCAGCGCTCGCTGGGCGGCTTCAAGGACCTCAGCGGCCTGCCCGACGCGCTGTTCGTCATCGACGTGGGGTACCAGAAGGGCGCGATCGCCGAAGCGGTCAAGCTCGGCATCCCGGTGGTCGGCGTGGTCGACACCAATCATTCGCCGGAAGGCATCAGCTACGTGATCCCGGGCAACGACGACTCGAGCCGGGCGATCCGGCTCTATGCGCGCGGCATCGCGGATGCCGTGATCGAAGGGCGCTCGCAGGCGGTCGAGGAAGTGGCGGCCGCGGCACGCGACGAGTTCGTCGAGGTCGACGAGGCGGGGGGCGACTGAGTCGCGGGCGACAGGAGCCGACCGGGGGCCTAGGGCCCCTTTTTTTGACTTGCGAAGCGTGAGGTCGAGGCAATGGCGGAAATCAGTGCAAGCCTGGTGAAGGAACTGCGCGAGCTGACCGGGCTCGGAATGATGGAGTGCAAGAAGGCGCTCACCGAGGCGGGCGGCGACCTGCGCAAGGCCGAGGAGCTGCTGCGCATCAAGAGCGGCGCCAAGGCGAGCAAGGCCGCCGCGCGCGTGGCCGCCGAGGGCGTCATCGGCGCATGGCTGTCGCCGGACGCGAAGCTCGGCGCCCTGGCGGAAGTGAACTGCGAAACGGACTTCGTGGCGAAGAACGAGGACTTCCTCGCCTTTGCGCGCGATGTGGCCGAGGCGGTCGCCAAGTCGAATCCGGCCGACGCGCAGGGGCTCGCCTCGTTCGAGGCGCGCCGGCAGGCGCTGGTGCAGAAGATCGGCGAGAACATCACGATCCGGCGTTTCGCCAGGCTGGCGGCCAAGGGCGGGCTGGCCCTCTACGTGCACGGCGCGAGGATCGGCGTGCTGGTGGACGTGGATGGGCCTGAGGATCTCGGCAAGGACCTCGCCATGCACATCGCCGCCTTCAAGCCGAAGTATCCGTCGAAGGCCGATGTGCCGACCGACGAGATCGCCCGTGAACGCGATATCGCCTCGGCGCGGGCCAAGGAATCAGGCAAACCCCCCGAGATCGTGGCGAAGATGATCGAAGGCGCGGTCAACAAGATCGTCAACGAGATGACGCTGCTCGGCCAGCCGTTCGTCAAGGACGACAAGCAGTCGGTGGAGAAGGTGCTTGCCGCGAAGAAGGCGAAACTCCACGGCTATCGGCTGCTCGTCGTCGGCGAGGGGATCGAAAAAAAAGGCAGTGACTTCGCCGCCGAGGTGATGGCCACCGCGGGGGCCGGACGCTAGCACGCGAGCCATGAAACCGCGCGAAGCCTCGGTCGGCGCCAAGTACAAGCGCATCCTGCTCAAGCTTTCGGGCGAGGCGCTGATGGGCGAGGACGCCTACGGCATCAATCGGCAGACGATCGAGGCGATCGTGCAGGAGATCGCCGCGGTCGCCCGCATGGGGGTCGAGATCGGCGTGGTGATCGGCGGCGGCAACATCTTCCGCGGCGTGGCGCCCGGCGCGGCGGGCATGGACCGCGCCACCGCCGACTACATGGGCATGCTTGCCACGGTGATGAACGCGCTCGCCCTGCAGGACGCCATGCGCCGGGCGGGCCTGGACTGCCGGGTGCAATCGGCGCTGAACATCGAGCAGGTCGTCGAGCCCTATATCCGCGGCAAGGCGATCCGCTACCTCGAGGAGGGGCGCATCGTGGTGTTCGCCGCAGGCACCGGCAATCCGTTCTTCACCACCGACACCGCGGCCGCGCTGCGCGCGAGCGAGGTGGGCGCCGAGATCGTGCTCAAGGGCACCAAGGTGGACGGCGTCTATACGGCCGATCCCAAGTTGGACCGCACCGCCCGGCGCTACGACCGGCTGAGCTTCGACGAGGCGATCCAGCGCAACCTGAGGGTGATGGACGCCACCGCGCTCACGTTGTGCCGGGACCAGAAGCTGCCGGTCAACGTGTTCAGCATCTTCAAGAGGAACGCGCTGACCCGCGTCGTGGCCGGCGAGGACGAGGGCACGCTGGTGCACGTCTGAAGGAGAGCCGCATGCTTGCCGAACTGAAGAAGACTACCGAGCAGAAGATGCACAAGAGCGTCGATGCCTTCAAGGCCGATCTGTCCAAGGTGCGCACCGGGCGCGCGCACACGGGGCTGCTCGACCACATCATGGTGGACTATTACGGCGCGCCGACGCCGCTCTACCAGGTGGCCAAGGTGACGCTGCTCGATGCGCGCACCATCGGCGTGACGCCGTTCGAGAAGAAGATAGTGCAGGCGGTGGAAAAGGCGATCCGCGACTCCGACCTCGGGCTCAACCCCGCGTCGATGGGCGAGCAGGTGCGCGTGCCCATGCCGGCGCTCACCGAGGAGCGGCGCAAGGAGCTGATCAAGGTGGTGCGGCACGAGGCGGAGAATGCGCGCGTTGCGGTGCGCAACCTGCGGCGCGATGCCAACCACCACCTCAAGGAGGCGCTGAGGAAGAAGGAAGTCTCGGAAAACGACGAGCGGCGCATGCAGGACGAGGTGCAGAAGCTCACCGACCGCTCGATCGCCGAGATCGACAAGCTGCTGCAGCAGAAAGAAGCCGAGCTGTTGGCGGTCTAGCCGGGCATGCGGCACGAGAGTTCCACGGCGGACATTCCCCGGCACGGTGCGGTGCCGCGGCACATCGCCGTGATCATGGACGGCAACGGACGCTGGGCGAAGCAGCGCCATCTGCCGCGCGTTGCAGGGCACAGGCGCGGGGTGGAGGCCGTGCGCGGAACCGTGCGGGCATGCGTGGAGCGCGGGGTGCAGTTCCTGACCCTGTTCGCCTTCAGCTCGGAAAACTGGCGGCGACCGCCCGACGAGGTGGCACTGCTCATGCAGCTGTTCCACGGCGCGCTGACCAGCGAAGTCGAGAAGCTGCACCGCAACGGCATCCGCCTGCGCGTGATCGGCGATCTCGGCCGCTTCGATGCGCGCCTGCGCAAGCTGGTCGAGCAGGGCGAGCGCCTCACCGCGGGCAACGCGCACCTGACGCTGACGATCGCCGCGAACTACGGCGGGCGCTGGGACATCCTGCAGGCCGTTTCGCGTCTGTTGCGCGAGCATCCCGAGGCCGCGCATCAGGGCATCAGCGAGACGCAGCTCGCGCCGTACCTGGCGATGAGCTACGCGCCGGAGCCGGACCTGTTCATCCGCACCGGCGGCGAACAGCGCGTCAGCAACTTCCTCCTGTGGCAGCTCGCCTATACCGAGCTGTACTTCACCGATACGCTGTGGCCAGATTTCGACGCGGTCGCGCTCGACGCCGCCATCGCCTCCTATGCGGCGCGCGAGCGCCGTTTCGGGCGCACGAGCGAGCAGGTCGAGGAGGCGAAGCGCGCGCAGACGTCAGCCAACGGTGCGCTCGCCTGAGGGCCTGGCGCGGCGCGTGTTCACGGCGGCGGCGCTGCTCGGCGCCTTTCTCGCCACGCTCCTGCTGCTCGATTCGCGCGTCTTCGCCACGCTGCTGGGCGCGGTACTCGGGCTCGCCGCGCACGAGTGGGCCCGCCTGGCTGGCTTCGGCCAACGCGCCGCCATCGCCTGGGCGCTGGGCAGCGCGGCGCTCTACGGGCTGCTGGCCTGGAACCTGCCGCCGTCCGGCGCCGCGCGTGACACCGTGCTCGGGCTGGGCGTCGTGTTCTGGCTGCTCGTCGCACCGTCCTGGCTGCGCGCAGGTGTCACGCGATCGCCGCGGTTCCTGCTGGCCGTGGCGGGGTCGGGGGCGCTGGCGATCGCCGGCCTGGCCGCGGTCTCGCTGTCTCCCGCCCAGCTACTGCTCGTCCTCGGGCTGGTCTGGATCGCGGACACGGCCGCCTATTTCGCGGGCAACGCCTTCGGCAGGCGACGCCTCGCCCCGACGATCAGCCCGGGAAAGACCTGGGAAGGCGCGGCCGGTGCGCTCGCCGCGACGCTTGCCTACGCTATCCTGTGCGCGATGCCCGGCGCACCGCTCGCACCCTACGTGCATGGCGCGGCCTGGGCAGGGTACGTGGGAGCCGTGGCCCTGCTGTGCGGCGTGAGCATCGTGGGAGACCTGTTCGAATCGGCCCTGAAGCGGCGCGCTGGCGTCAAGGATAGCGGCACGCTTCTGCCCGGACATGGCGGCATACTGGATCGCGTCGACAGCCTGATGCCCACGCTCCCGATCGCTGCATTGCTGCTCCACTGGGCCACGCGCAGCGCATGACGACTCCAATGCTCCGGCAGGGTCCGGCTGGCGCCCTGGGCATCGTGGTCCTGGGCGCCACCGGCTCGATCGGCGCGAGCACACTGGACGTTCTCGCACGCCACCCGCAGCGCTATCGTGTCGAGGCGCTCACGGCACACGATTCCGCCGAGTCACTGCTCGCCCTGTGCCGGCGTCACGGCGCGCGCCGCGCCGTGCTCTCGGGCATGGCGGAGGAGGCGACCTTGCGCGCCCGCTTCGCCGAGGCCGGGTGCGAGCTGCTGTTCGGCAGCGAGGCGCTCGCGCAGGTCGCTGCGGCAGCGGAGGCCGACGCGGTCATGGCGGCCATCGTCGGCGCTGCGGGCCTGCAGGCGACGCTCGCCGCGGCGCGCGCAGGCAAGCGCGTGCTGCTCGCCAACAAGGAAGCGCTCGTCATGGCGGGGCCGCTGTTCATGCGCGCCGTGCGCGAGGCCCGGGCCGAGCTCCTGCCCATCGACAGCGAGCACAATGCTGTGTTCCAGTGCCTGCCCCGGGGCGGCACGGGCGTGACGCTCGAGGGGGTGCGCCGCATCCAGTTGACGGCATCGGGCGGACCGTTCCGGCAGACTCCGGTCGAGCGGCTGGCTCACGTCACGCCCGACGAAGCGTGCGCGCACCCGAACTGGGTCATGGGCCGCAAGATCTCGGTCGATTCGGCGACCATGATGAACAAGGGGCTGGAGGTCATCGAAGCGCACTGGCTGTTCGGCGTGCCCGCCGAGCGCATCGGGGTCGTCATCCATCCGCAGAGCGTGGTGCATTCACTGGTGGAGTACGCGGACGGCTCGGTCATCGCCCAGCTGTCGCATCCCGACATGCGCATCCCCATCGCGCATGCGCTCGGCTTCCCGCAGCGCATCGAGTCCGGGGCGCGCCCGCTCGACCTGTGCGCGCTCGGCCTGCTTTCGTTCGAGCAGCCGGATGGCGCCCGCTTTCCCTGCCTCGCGCTCGCCTACGCCGCCCAGCGCGCCGGCGGCACTGCGCCCGCGGTGCTCAACGCGGCGAACGAGGTCGCCGTGGCGGCGTTCCTCGCGGGGCGGCTGCGCTTCACGGCCATCGCCCCCGTGATCGAGGAGTCGCTGGCGCGCGTCGCCGCACGCGCGGCCCGCTCGCTCGAGGACGTGCTGGAGGCCGATCTGCAGGCGCGCCGGGTGGCGGGGGCACTGGTCGCACAGCGAAGCGAGCAGGCGGCATGAGCTTCCTGCACACCCTCGTCGCGTTCATCATCGCGCTCGGCGTGCTCATCGTCGTACACGAATACGGCCACTATCTCGTGGCGCGCCTGTGCGGGGTGAAAGTTCTGCGCTTCTCGGTGGGCTTCGGCCGGCCCCTTGCCACCTGGCGCCTCGGTCGCGACCGCACGGAATGGGTGGTCGCGGCCATTCCATTCGGCGGCTACGTCAAGATGCTCGACGAGCGCGAGGCGCCGGTGCCGCCCGCCGAAGCGTCGCGAGCGTTCAATCGGCAGAGCCTCTGGCGCCGGGTGCTGATCGTCGCGGCGGGTCCGGCTTTCAACTTCGCGTTCGCCGTCGTGGTGTACGCCGGACTGTACGTCACCGGCCTGCCCGAAGCGCGGCCCGTGCTCGGCACACCGCCGGCAGCGACGCTCGCCGCCGCCGCCGGCGTGCGCGACGGCGAGCTGGTGCGCGCCGTAGACGGCGAGCCGATTGCCACCTGGCAGGAGCTGCGCTGGCGCGTGCTGCAGGCGGCGCTGCAGAGCGAGCGCGTGGTGCTGGAGGTGATCGACGAGCGCGAGCGCATCGCGTGGCGCACGCTGGACTTCGCCGGGTTCCCGGCCGACGAAGTGGAAAGCGACGTCCTCGAGCGCGTCGGGCTGCGTCTGTACCGGCCGGTGCTCGAGCCGCTGCTCGGCCAGGTCGTGGCGGGCAGCGCCGCGGAATCGGCCGGACTGCGCAAGGGCGATCGTGTCACGCACATCGACGACCGGGCGGTGGACACCTGGGAGGCGCTGGTGCGCGAGGTGCGCGCTCGGCCCGGCACGCCCGCGCGGCTGCGCGTCGACCGGGATGGGCAACGTTACGAGCTGCAGGTGACGCCGGAGTCCGTCGCCGCGAATGGTGCGCGCATCGGCCGCATCGGGGCGGCGCCCGCCATTCCGCAGCAGCACGCGGAGCGCATCTTCGTCGAGGTGCGCTATGGGCCGGTGGAGAGCCTGCGGCGCGCGGTGTCCAGGACCTGGGACATCTCGGTGTTCAGCCTGCGCATGCTGGGCAAGATGGTGCTCGGCCAGGTTTCCTGGAAGAACCTGTCCGGGCCGGTGACCATCGCCGACTTCGCCGGTCAGTCCGCCCAGCTCGGCTGGATCCCGTACCTGACCTTCCTCGCCCTGATCAGCATCAGCCTGGGCGTGCTGAACCTCCTGCCGATCCCGCCTCTGGACGGCGGCCACCTGATGTTCTACGGCGTCGAGGCGCTCAAGGGCAGCCCGGCGTCCGAGCGGATCGTGGAGTTCGGCCACCGCGTGGGCATCGCCCTGCTGCTGATGCTGATGGCGTTCGCGTTCTACAACGACCTGACGCGGCTGTTCGCCGGCTGACACGAGGCGTGCCGATGCGCAAGCGCAACTCCGCGGCGCTCGCCTGGCTGCTGCTTGCGGTCGCCGGCGTGTGCGGCGCGCAGGAGTTCCGGCCGTTCACGGTCAAGGACATCCGCATCGAGGGCGTGCAGCGCACCGAGCCCGGGACCGTGTTCAGCTATCTCACGGTAAAGGTGGGCGAGACGCTGACCGAAGAAAAGGCGCAGCAGGCGCTGCGCGCCCTGTACGCCACCGGATTCTTCAAGGACGTGCGGCTCGAAGCCGAGGGCGAGGTGCTCGTCGTGATGGTCGAGGAGCGCCCGGCGATCGCCCAGGTGGATTTCAGCGGCGTCAGCGAGTTTCCGGTCGACGCGCTGCGGCAGGCGCTGCGCGACACCGGCCTCGGCGAAGGGCGCATCTTCGACCGCGCCACGCTCGAGGCCGCAGAGCAGGAGCTCAAGCGCCAGTACCTGTCGCGCGGCAAGTACGCCGCGCAGGTGCAGACCACCGTGACGCCGCTCGAGCGCAACCGCGTGGCCGTCAATTTCGCCGTGACCGAGGGCGAGGTGGCGAAGATCCGCGGCATCAATCTGGTCGGGGCGAGCGCGTTTTCCGAGAGCGAGCTGCTGGGCCTGTTCGTGCTGCGCACGCCGGGCTGGCTGACGTGGTACACCAAGCACGACCAGTACTCCCGCCAGCGGCTGTCGGCGGATCTCGAGACGCTGCGCTCGTTCTACCTCGACCGCGGCTACCTCGATTTCACGATCGATTCCACGCAAGTGTCCATCACGCCCGACCGCCAGGACATCTACATCACCGTCAACCTGAGCGAGGGCGAGAAGTACACCGTCTCCGAGGTGCGCGTCGGCCCGCAGAGCATCGTGCCGCAGGCCGAGCTGGAGGCGCTCGTGCAGCTCAAGCCCGGCGAAGTGTTCTCGCGCCGGCGCCTGGTCGAGACGCAGAAGGCGATCGCCGAGCGCCTGGGCAACGAGGGCTACGCGTTCGCCAACGCGAACGCAGTGCCCGAAACGGATCGCGACAAGCGCACGGTGGCGTTCACGCTGCTGGTGGACCCGGGCCGGCGCGTGTACGTGCGCCGCATCAACATCGTCGGCAACACCAAGACGCGTGACGAGGTGATCCGCCGGGAGATGCGCCAGCTGGAAGGCGCCTACTACGATGCCTCCAGGATCCAGCTGTCGCGCCGGCGCATCGACCGCACGAGCTATTTCAGCGAGGTTAATGTGCAGACGGCGCCCGTGGAGGGCAGCCCTGACCAGGTGGACGTGACCTATTCCGTCACGGAGCGGGCGACCGGCTCGCTGTCGCTGGGCGTCGGCTTTTCCAGCCTGGACAAGTTCATCGTCACGGCGTCGATCACGCAGCCCAACGTGTTTGGCTCCGGCAAGTACCTGTCGCTGCAACTGAACAGCGGCTCGGTCAACCAGGTGTATTCGCTGTCGTACGTCGATCCGTACTACACCGTGGACGGCGTGAGCCGCGGCTTCGACCTCTACAAGCGCACGGTGGACGCCACCACGCTGGCGACCGGCGCCTACGCCACCGACACGCTGGGCGCGGGCATGCGCTTCAGTTATCCCCTGTCCGAGCGCGACACGATCAGCTTCGGCATCACGGGCGAGGACGTGACCGTGGAGACCTTCGAGAACAGCTCGCGCGTCTACAAGGAGTTCGTCGAGCTTTTCGGCAGCGAGTATCGCTACGGGGCGTTGAGCGCGGGCTGGGCGCGCGACACGCGCGACAGCCTCATCGTCACCACGGCGGGCACGCTGACCCGTCTGACGGGCGAGATCGCGTTCGGCGGGCTGGAGTACTATCGCCTCGGCATCAACCAGCAGTTCTACTGGCCGCTGAGCACCACGTTTACCCTGCTGTGGAACGTGGACCTGGGCTATGCAAAGGGTCTGGGCAACAAGCCTCTGCCGTTCTTCAAGAACTACTACGCCGGCGGCCCGGGAACGGTGCGCGGTTTCGAGGACTTCTCGCTCGGCCCGCGCGATCTGGACAACAACGTGCTCGGCGGCACGCGGCGCGTGGTCACCAACCTGGAGCTGCTCTTTCCCATGCCGGGAGCGGCGCAGGAGAAGTCGCTGCGTCTCGGCGCGTTCATCGACGCCGGGCAGGTGTACGCCGCCATGCAGGACGTGGACCTCGGCCTGCTGCGCTCGTCGGTCGGACTGGCGCTCTCCTGGGCCTCGCCGATGGGGCCCCTGCGGTTGTCCTACGCGAAGCCTGTCAACGAGAAGGAGGGAATCGACCGCGTGCAGAGGTTACAATTCAAGTTCGGCACGGCGTTCTGACACGAGACCCCTACGCACATGACGAAGACAACCGTACTCCTCGCCCTGACGATCGCGGCGGCGGTCGCCCCGCCGCCGCTCGCGGCGCAGTCGGAAAGCCGCATCGGCTTCGTCAACACCGCGCGCATCCTGCGCGATGCCACGCCGGCAGTGCGTGCGCAGAAGCGCATCGAGGCGGAATTCGCCAAGCGCGACCAGGAGCTGGCCAAGACCGCGGAGCAGCTCAAGAAGATGCAGGACGAGCTGGAGCGCCAGGGGCTGACCCTGCAGGAGAGCCAGCGCCGCACCAAGGAGCGGGAGCTGGGCGAGCTGAACCGCGATTTCCAGCGCCGCCAGCGCGAGTTCCGCGAGGACCTCAACCAGCGGCGCAACGAGGAGCTGGCGCAGGTGGTCGAGCAGGCCAACCGCGTGATCCGGCAGATCGCGGAGCAGGAGAAGTACGACATCATCTTCCAGGACGCCGTCTACGCGAATCCGCGCATCGACATCACCGACCGGGTGATCAAGGCGCTGGAGGCCAAGCCGCCCGCACGCTGACATGGCGGGTCCCTTCACCCTCGCCCAGATTGCGTCCCGGCTCGGCGGGCGCGTCGTCGGCGACGCGGACATCGAGATCGAGCAGGTGGGTTCGCTGGAGCACGCCGGCGCGCGCCAGGCGGCGTTCTTCGGCAGCCCGCGCTACAAGGCGCAGCTCGCCGCCACGCGCGCCGCGGCGGTCGTGCTGGCGCCGGAGGCCGAAAGCCTGACTGCGCTGCCGCGCATCGTCTGCCAGCGTCCCTACGCGTACTTTGCGCGCCTGTCGCTGTTGCTCAACCCGTCGCCGGTGCCGGTTCCCGGGGTGCACGCCGCGGCGCACGTGGCGCCGGAGGCCCGCATCGCGGGCAGCGCGCGCGTGGAGGCAGGCGCGGTGATCGCGGCCGGCGCGCAAGTGGGCGAGCGCGCCTGGATCGGCGCGGGCTGCTATCTCGGCGAAGGCGCCGCGGTCGGCGCGGACAGCCGCCTGCACCCCTCGGTCGTCGTCTACGCGGGCTGCCGCATCGGGGCGCGCGCGATCCTGCACTCGGGCGCCGTCATCGGCGCCGACGGCTTCGGCATGGCCGCGGAGGAGGGCCGCTGGCTCAAGGTGCCGCAGATCGGCCGCGTGCTCATAGGCGACGACGTCGAGGTTGGCGCCAATACCACGATCGATCGCGGCACCGTGGACGACACGGTCATCGAGGACGGCGTCAAGCTCGACAACCAGGTGCAGATCGGCCACAACTGCCGCATCGGCGCGCATACCGCCATGGCGGGCTGCGTCGGCGTGGCGGGCAGCGCGCACATCGGCCGGCGCTGCGCGCTGGGCGGCGCCGCCGTGGTGCTCGGCCACCTGAGCCTGTGCGACGACGTGCAGGTCTCGGCCGGAACGGTGATCACGCGCTCGATCCGCAAGCCCGGCACCTATACGGGGCTGTACCCGTTCGATGTCCACGCCGACTGGGCACGCAACACGGCGCTGGTGCGGCACCTGGCCGAGCTCGCGGCGCGCATCGGCGCGCTGGAAGAGAACGGCAAACGGAGGAAGAAGCGCAATGGCTGATATGGAATCGAAGAACATCCTCGACTACCTCCCGCAGCGCTACCCGTTCCTCATGATCGATCGGGTGCTAGCCTACGAGGCTGGCAAGCGCATCGTGACCCTGAAGAATGTCAGCAACAACGAGCCGCACTTCCTCGGCCATTTCCCGGGCAGACCGATCATGCCGGGCGTGCTCATCCTCGAGGCGATGGCGCAGGCCGCGGGCATCCTGGTGTTCCGCACCATCGGCGCGAAGCCCGATGCGAACAACGTCTACTATTACGCCGGCATCGACGGGGCGCGCTTCAAGCGGCCCGTGGTGCCGGGGGATTGCCTCGAGATCGAGTCCACGATCCTGGCCCACAAGCGCAGCATCTGGAAGTTTGCCTGCACGGGCCGTGTCGACGGCAGCGTGGTCGCCGAGGCCGAGATTCTCGTCACCGAGCGAATCCAGGAACGCGCGTGAGCGGCACGCAGGTCCATCCGACCGCCCTCGTGCACCCGGGCGCGAAGCTCGGCGCCGGGGTGTCGGTCGGCGCCTACAGCATCGTCGGCGAGCAGGTCGAGGTGGGAGAGGGGACGTGGATCGGGCCGCACGTGGTGCTGGAGGGTCGCACGCGCATCGGGCGCCGCAACCGGATCCACCCGTTCGGCTCGATCGGCGCCCCGCCGCAGGACAAGAAGTACGCGGGCGAGCAGACCTCGGTCGAGATCGGCGACGACAATACGATCCGCGAGTACGTCTCCATCAACCGAGGCACGGCGCACGATGTGGGCACGACGCGCATCGGCGACCAGAACTGGATCATGGCCTACGTGCACGTCGCGCACGACTGCCAGATCGGCAGCCACACCATCTTCGCCAACGCCTGCCAGCTGGCCGGGCACGTCGAGGTCGGCAACTGGGCGATCGTCGGCGGCGTCGCGCTGGTGCACCAGTTCGTGCGCATCGGCGCGCACAGCTTCACGGGGATGGGCGCGGCACTGTCGCAGGACCTGCCGCCTTTCGTCACGGCGGCGGGCAACCTCGCCCGTCCCCACGGCATCAACAGCGAGGGCCTGCGCCGCCGCGGCTTCTCCGCCGACACGATCGGGCGCATCAAGCAGGCCTATCGCACGCTATATCGCGCCGGACTGACGCTGGCTGACGCCAAGCGCCAGCTCGGCGAGCAGGCACAGGCGTGCGCCGAGGTCGGCGCCCTGCTCGAGTTCCTCGAGCGCTCCAAGCGCGGCATCATCCGCTAGCGCCGTGGGCAGCAGCGCGACCCGGGTCGCGATGGTCGCCGGCGAGGCCTCGGGCGACCAGCTCGGCGCGCACCTCATCGCCGCGCTCAAGGCGCGCCGCCCGCAGCTGACGTTCTTCGGCATCGGCGGCCCGCGCATGATCGCGCAGGGATTCGAGGCTTCCGTGCCCATGGAAAAGCTCGCGGTGCGCGGCTTCGCCGAGGCGCTGCGCCACTACCGGGAGATCGCCGGCATTCGGCGCACGCTGGCCGATGCCCTGCTCGCGGAGCGCCCGGCGCTGTTCATCGGCGTCGACGCCTCGGAGTTCAACCTGCCGCTGGAGCGCAAGCTGAAGGACGCGGACGTTCCGGCAGTGCACTACGTCAGCCCCTCGGTGTGGGCCTGGCGGCGCGGGCGCGTGAAGCGCGTCGCGCGCTCGGCCACGCACCTGCTGGCCATGTTCCCGTTCGAGCCGGCGCTGTATGCCAAGTCCGGCCTGCCGGTCACCTACGTCGGCCATCCGCTTGCCGACCTGATCCCGATGGAAGTCGACAAACCCGCTGCGCGCGCCCAGTTGCGGCTGCCGCCACGCAAGCGCGTCGTCGCGCTGCTTCCCGGCAGCCGTCGCTCCGAGCTCGAGCACATGGCCGAGCCGTTCCTGCTCGCGGCGCACCGCCTGCGCCAGGAAGTCGACGACGTGCACTTCGTCTGCCCGCTCGCCACGCGCCAGACGCGCGACCTGTTCGAAGCGTCGCTGCACGCCCACGGACGCACCGACCTGCCGCTTACGCTGCTGTTCGGCCACTCGCACGAAGCGCTGGCGGCGGCCGACCTCGCCCTGGTGGCGAGCGGCACCGCGACGGTGGAGGCGGCGCTGTTCAAGACGCCCATGGTGATCGCCTACCGGCAATCGCCGCTTTCCTGGATGATCCAGCGCCAGATGCTCTACCTGCCCTACGTCGGCATGCCGAACATCCTGGCCGGTGAGCGTGTGGTGCCCGAGCTGATCCAGGGACGCGCCACGCCCGCCGCGCTGGCGGCGGCGCTGCTCGAGCTGCTGCGCGACACGGACGCGCAGAAGCGCCAGGTGGCCAGGTTCCGCGAGATCCATGCCGCGCTGAGGCAGGACAATGCCGCCAGGTCCGCCGACGCCGTGCTGGGCGTACTGGATGCAGGCCGCGCCTGAGCGGCTGCTCTGCGGCGTGGACGAGGCGGGCCGGGGCCCGATCGCGGGCCCGGTGTTCGCGGCGGCGGTGCTCCTCGATCCGCGGCGACCGATCCTCGGCCTCACGGACTCGAAGCTGCTGACGCAGCGTCGCCGGGCGGAGCTCGCGCAGCGCATCCGCGGCGACGCGCTGTCGTGGGCGGTCGCCTGCGCGAGCGTCGAGGAGATCGACCGCTTCAACATCCTGCAGGCGTCGCTGCTCGCCATGCGCCGGGCGGTCGAGGCGCTCGACCGGCCCGCGCAGGAGGCGTGGATCGACGGCACGCACTGCCCGGACCTGCCGTGCCCCGCGCGCGCGATCATCGGCGGCGACCGCACCGTGCCGCAGATCTCGGCCGCGTCGATCCTCGCCAAGACCGCACGCGATGCGGAGATGCTGCGCCTGCACGCGCAGTTCCCGCAGTACGGTCTGGACCGCCACAAGGGCTATCCGACCCCCGAGCACCTGGCGCGCCTCGCCGAGCATGGAGCGTGCGTACTCCATCGGCGCAGCTTCGCGCCGGTGCGCCGGGTCCTCGCGCGATGAGCCTGCTGCGCTCGCGCGACAACCCGCGCGTGCGCCGCTGGCGCGCACTCGCCCGCGACATCCGCCTGCGGCGGCGGGAGCGCCGCGCGCTGCTGGAGGGCGTCCATCTGCTCGCGGCCTATCTCGATTCCGGGGCGCGGCCGGTGGCGCTCCTCATCAGCGAATCCGGCGAGCGCGATGCCGAAACCGCTGCGCTGGTGCGGCGCGCGCAGCTCGATCCGGTCCGCCTGTCGGATTCCGCCTTCCGCTGGATGGCGGACGCGCAGGCCCCCACGGGCCTGGCAGCGGAGATCCCACTGCCCGACGACGCCGCCGCGGCGATGCGGGACGCGACGCATGCCGTGTTCCTCGACGGCATCCAGGATGCGGGCAACGTGGGCGCCATTCTGCGCAGTGCCGCGGCATTCGGCGTGGACACCGCGGTGCTCGGCCCGGGATGCGCGGATCCCTGGTCGCCCAAGGTCTTGCGCGCCGCCATGGGCGGGCATTTCGCGCTGCGCGTTGCCGAAGCGCCCGACCTTCCCGCGGCGCTCGGGGAGTTCCGCGGCCGCCTGGCGTGCGCGGTGGCGCGCGGTGGCGCTGCACCGGCGTCGCTCGACCTCAGTGGCCCGCTGGGCTGGATCCTGGGCGCGGAGGGGCAGGGGGTCAGTCCCGCGGCGGCGGCGCTTGCCGCGCTGCAGGTCACCATCCCCCTCGCGCGTGGCACGGAGTCGCTCAACGTCGCCGCGGCAGCCGCTGTGCTGCTCTACGAGCGCGCCCGCCAGCTCAGTACACGTGGCGCTCGATCCTGAGCTCACGCAGGATCGTGGTGGCGATTTCCTCGATGGACTTGTTGGTCGAGTTGATCCAGCGGATACCCTCGCGCCGCATGAGCGCCTCGGCCTGCTCGACCTCGTAGCGGCAGTTCTCCAGGTCCGCGTAGCGGCTGTCGGGCCGGCGCTCCTGGCGGATCTCGCGCAGGCGCTCCGGCGCAATGCTCAGCCCGTAGAGCCGCGGCTTGGCGCCCTCGAGCACGGACGGCAGCGCCATGCGCTGGAAATCCTCCGGAATCAGGGGGTAGTTGGCGGCGCGCACGCCGAACTGCAGCGCGAGATACAGGCTGGTCGGCGTCTTGCCGCTGCGTGACACACCGACCAGGATGACGTCGGCCTGGTCGAGCTCGCGGTGCGAGGCCCCGTCGTCGTGCGCCATGGAGAAATTGATGGCATCCATGCGGTGCGCATAGCCGGGCTTGTCCATCGCGCTGTGCGAGCGGCCGATGGTGTGCGTGGATTTCACGCCCAGCGCCGCCTCCAGCGGGTCGATGAAGGCCTCGAAGAAGTCGACGAACACCGCGCTCGCCCGGCGCACGACAGCGCGCAGCTCGCCGTTGACCAGCGTGCTGAAGACGATCGGCATGCCGTTGCCGTGGCGGTTCTCGTCCTCGATGCGTGCGCGGCACTCCTCGGCCTGCTCGGCGGTAAGCACGAAGGGCAGGGTCACCTGGCGGAACTCCACGCCCTCGAATTGCGTGAGCAGGCTGTGCCCGAGCATCTGCGCAGTGATGCCCGTTCCGTCGGAGACGAAGAACACGGTGCGGCGGTGCGGCATGGGGCTAAAATACGGCCTGTTGCCGCATTTCCGCAACCGCGCCCACGGGAGAACGATGCACGTAGCCTGGCTCAAGGACCTGCGCATGAAGGACCTGCCGCAGGTAGGCGGAAAGAACGCGTCGCTGGGGGAGATGATCGGCGAGCTGTCGCAGACCGGCATCCGCGTGCCGGGGGGCTTCGCCACGACGGCGGACGCCTACCGCGAGTTCCTGCGCGCGGGCGGGCTCGACGAACGCATCGCCCGGCGCATCGCAGACCTGAAGACGTCGGACGTCGAGGCCTTGGCGCGTTGCGGCGCCGAGATCCGCGGATGGATCGAGCAGGCGCCCTTTCCAAGGAAGCTGGAGCAAGCTATAGGCTCTTATTATCAAGAGCTTGTAAAGAACTCCTCATCTGACATCTCGTTTGCCATCCGCTCTTCGGCCACGGCCGAAGACCTTCCGGATGCGTCCTTTGCGGGCCAGCAGGAGACCTTCCTCAACGTGCACGGGCTGGACAACGTCCTGCAGGCCGTGCGCCACGTGTTCGCCTCGCTGTACAACGATCGCGCCATCTCCTATCGGGCACACCATGGATTCGCGCACGGTGACGTGGCGCTGTCGGCGGCAGTGCAGCGCATGGTGCGCAGCGACCAGGCCGCGAGCGGCGTGATGTTCACCCTGGACACCGAATCGGGCTTTCGCGGCGTCGTGTTCGTCACGGCCTCCTACGGGCTGGGCGAGATGGTCGTGCAGGGCGCCGTCAACCCGGACGAGTTCTACGTGCACAAGTCCATGCTCGAGCAGGGCCGGCCTGCGATCGTGCGCCGCTCGCTCGGCAGCAAGCAGCAGAAGATGGTGTACGGCGATGCCGCCGCCGCCGGACGCTCGGTGCGCACGCTCGACGTGCCGGCCGCGGAGCGCGATCGCTTCTCCCTGTCGGACGGCGAGGTGCTGGAGTTGGCGCAGGCCGCGGTCGCCATCGAGAAGCATTACGGCCGCCCCATGGACATCGAGTGGGCGAAGGACGGGCTCGACGGCAAGCTGTACGTGCTGCAGGCCCGCCCGGAGACTGTCAAGTCGCGCGCGCGCGGCGACGCCGAGGAGAAGTTCTCGCTGAAGGGCCGCAGCCGCGTGCTCGCCAGCGGCCGCGCCATCGGCCACAAGATCGGCGCCGGCACGGTGCGCGTGGTGGGCTCCGCGGCGCTCATGTCGAGCGTGCGCAAGGGCGACGTGCTGGTGACCGACATGACGGACCCGAACTGGGAGCCGGTCATGAAGCTCGCCTCGGCGATCGTGACCGACCGCGGCGGCCGCACCTGCCATGCAGCCATCATCGCCCGCGAGCTGGGCATCCCGGCGGTCGTGGGGTGCGGTGACGCCACGGAGACGCTGCGCGACGGCCAGCCGGTCACCGTGTCGTGCGCCGAAGGCGATACCGGCAACGTCTACGAGGGCAGCGTGCCGTTCGAGGTGAGCGTCGTGGAGCGCGGGGCGCTGCCCCCGATCCCGGTCAAGATCGCCATGAACGTCGGCAACCCGCAGCTGGCCTTCGAGTTCGCGCAGCTGCCGAGCGCCGGCGTCGGGCTGGCGCGCCTCGAGTTCATCATCAACAACGAGATCGGCGTGCACCCGCGTGCCTGCCTCGAGCACGCCAGTCTGCCCGCCGAGCTGCGCGCGCGCGTGAGCGCCGCGACGCGCGGCTACGCCGATCCGGTGACGTTCTTCCGCGAGAAGCTGGTGGAGGGCGTGGCGACCATCGCGGCGGCCTTCTGGCCCAGGCCGGTGATCGTGCGCCTGTCGGACTTCAAGTCGAACGAGTACCGCAAGCTGCTCGGCGGCGAGCAGTACGAGCCCGAGGAAGAGAACCCGATGCTCGGTTTCCGCGGCGCCGCGCGCTACCTGGCGGAATCGTTCCGCGCGTGCTTCGAGCTGGAATGCGCGGCGCTGCGCCGCGTGCGCGACGAGCTCGGCCTGACGAACGTCGAGTTGATGGTGCCCTTCGTGCGCACGATCGACGAGGCGCGGCGGGTGGTGGAGCTGATGGCGCGCAACGGCCTGCGCCGCGGCGAGAACGGCCTGCGCATCGTCATGATGTGCGAGGTGCCGTCGAACGCGCTGCTGGCCGACGGTTTCCTCGAATACTTCGACGGCTTCTCCATCGGCTCGAACGACCTGACGCAGCTCACGCTCGGCCTGGATCGCGATTCGGGGCTGGTGGCCGAGGAGTTTGACGAGCGCAACGCCGCCGTCAAGGCGCTGCTCGCGATGTCCATCCAGGCCTGCCGCAAGCGCGGCAAGTACGTGGGCATCTGCGGCCAGGGTCCCTCCGACCACCCGGACCTGGCGCGCTGGCTGATGGAGCAGGGCATCGAGAGCCTGTCGCTCAATCCCGATACCGTGGTGGCCACCTGGCGGGCGCTCGCCGCGCCGCCGCGCGCGCCGCAGCGCTCAGCGGCTGCGTAGCAGCTTCTGCTTGTCGCGCTGCCACTGCTTCTCGCGCTCGGCGGCCCGCTTGTCGTGCTTGAGCTTGCCGCGCGCCAGGCCCAGTTCGAGCTTGATGCGCCCCTTGCTGTAGTGCAGGTCGAGCGGGATCAGCGCGTAGCCGCGCTGCTGCACCTTGCCGATCAGGCGCCGGATCTCCTCGGCGCGCAGCAGCAGCTTCCTCGTGCGCCCCGGGTCCGGCACGAAATGCGTGGAGACGGTGGCGAGCGGCGTGATGTTGCCGCCGATCAGCCACAGCTCGCCCCCCTGGATGATGACGTAGGCGTCGGCGAGCTGCGCTCGGCCGGCGCGGATCGACTTGACCTCCCAGCCCTGCAGCGCGAGGCCCGCCTCGTAGCGCTCCTCGATGAAGTAGTCGTGCAGCGCTTTGCGGTTCTGGACGATCGACATGGAGGCGCGATTCTCCCATGAAGCGCATCGCGCGCTCGGCGATCGTCGAGCACTCCGCCCCCGAGATGTACGCGCTGGTCGAGGACATCGAGGCCTATCCGCGCTTCCTGCCCTGGTGCCGCGCGGCGCGCGTGCTCGAGCGCGCGGCCGGGCGCACGGTGGCGAAGCTGGCCGTCGGCCTGCAGGGCGCAGGCTACGAGTTCAGCACCGAAAACACGAACCGCCCTCCCGAGGCGATCGACATGCGCCTGCGCGAGGGCCCGTTCCGCCGCTTCGAGGCGCATTGGCGCTTTCACGCCCTGGGACCGCGTGCGGCGCGCATCGAGTTCGGCATGGCCTACGAGCTCGCGGGGGGGCTGGTGGCGCGGGCGCTGGCGCCGCTGTTCGATTCCATCGCCGACACCATGGTGGACGCCTTCAAGCGGCGCGCCGACCAGATCCATGCCAAGGCTGCGCGTTGAAGTCGTGCGCGCGTGGCCAGACCGGGCGGAGCTGCGCGCGCTCGAGCTGGAGGAGGGCGCCACCGTGCGCGCCGCGCTCGTGGCAGCGGGCATGGCGGCGCCCCATGGCGCGGGCATCCATGGGCGGCGCGTGCCCATGGACGCGGTGCTCGCCGACGGCGACCGGGTGGAGGTCTACCGGCCGCTGCTCGCGGATCCGAAGGCGGCGCGTCGCCGGCGCGCGCGCGACCGCAAGCGGCGGTGCCCATGATCGTCGCCACCGCGGGCCACATCGATCACGGCAAGACGCTGCTGGTGAAGGCGCTCACCGGCGTCGATGGCGACCGCCTGCCGGAGGAGAAGCGCCGCGGCATGACGATCGACCTGGGCTTTGCCTACCTGGCGGACGCGGCGCGCAGCATCGGCTTCATCGACGTGCCCGGGCACGAGCGCTTCATCCGCAACATGCTGTGCGGCGTGACAGGGGTCGACTGCGCGCTGCTGGTGGTCGCAGCCGACGACGGCCCCATGCCGCAGACGTTCGAGCACCTGGCGATCCTCGATCTGCTCGGCGTGCGCACCGGGCTGGTGGCGCTCACCAAGACCGACCGCGTCACCCCGGAGCGGGCTGCGGCGGTGCGCCGCGAGATCGAGGCGCTGCTCTCGGGCACCTCGCTTGCCGGGGTGTCCATCCATCCGGTGTCGGCCGCGACCGGGGCGGGCGTCGAGGCGCTCGGGCACGCGCTGCGCGCCATCGCGGCCTCATTGCCGCGGCGCGCGGGCAACGGCAATTTCCGCCTCGCGGTGGATCGCGCGTTCAGCATCGCGGGCGCGGGGCTGGTGGTGACCGGGACCGTGTTTTCCGGGCGCGTGGCCGATGGCGACGCGGTGCGTGTGCTGCGAGATGGACGCGAGGCGCGCGTACGCGGCATCCGTGCGCAGCACGCACGCGCCGATGCAGGCAGGGCCGGCGAGCGCTGCGCGCTCAACCTGACCGGGACGCGGCTCAAGGCCGAGCACTTGCAGCGCGGCGACTGGATCGTCAGCGGAACGCTGCCCGCGCCCACCTCCCGCCTCGATGCGCGCGTGCGCGTGCTGCGCAGCGAAGCGCGCGCGTTGCGGCACTGGACGCCGGTGCATGTGCATCTTGGCGCAGCCGAGTCGAGCGGCCGCATCGCAGTGCTGGAGGGCGCTGCGATCGCGCCGGGCGCGAATGCGCTGGTGCGGGTCGCTCTCGAGCGTCCCATGGGTGCGGTGTACGGCGACCGCCTCGTGCTGCGCGACCAGTCCGCGCGCCGCACGATCGGCGGCGGCCACGTGATCGACGGCGCTCCGCCGGCGCGCGGGCGCGCGCGCCAAGAGCGCATCGAGATGCTGCGCGCGCTGGACGACGCCGATCCGGCGCGCGCGCTGCAAGCCTGCCTCGCGGTCGCGGCGCGCGCCGGAAAGCAGGGGGTCAACCTGGCGCAGTTCGCGGCCGGTCGCAATCTCACCCACGCCGAAGCGCAGGCGCTGTTCGCGCGCGTTGCCATGCGCCGCGTGGATGCCGGCGCCATGCAGGTTGCCTTTCACGACGCGCACTGGGCGGCGCTGCGCAAGCACGCAGCGGAAAGCGTCGCCGAGTGGCTGAGGCACACGCCGGATGCACCGGGCGCGCCGGAGGACCGCCTGCTGGGCCGCGCGGAGCACGCGCCTGAAGTGACTGCCGCGCTCGCCACGGAACTTGTCGATGCGGGCGTGCTCGCGCGCGCCGGGGCGCACCTGCGGTTGCCCGCGCACCGGCCGGCGTTCAGTGGCGCGGACGAAGCGCTGTGGCAGCGCCTAGCGGCGCTGCTCGACCCGGAGGACGGGCGACCGCCCGCGATCGGCGACCTGGCCGCGCGCGTGGAACATCCGCCGCAGGCCGTCCTGGGGCTCCTCGAGCGCGCGGCGCGCAATGGCTATGCCGTGCGCGTGTCGGAGTCGCGGTTCTTCCTGCCGCGGGCGTTGCTGCGCCTCGCGTCCGTCGCCGAGCAGGTGGCCTCCACTCTGCCGGAAAAGCGCTTCACTGCCGCGCAGTTCCGCAACGCGACCGCGCTGGGCCGCAATCTGTCGATCGAGGTGCTCGAGTACTTCGACCGGATGCGGTTCACGCGCCGTGTCGGCGACGCGCGCATGGTAGTCAGGCCCGCGGCGCAGTTGCTCGCGGGATCGGCGCAGGCCGTGCGCTAGAATCCTTCCACGGAAGAGAATCGCACCCCGGTGGGGCGCCCGGTCTTCAAAACCGGCGAGGGGCGTAAGACGTTCCTGGTGGGTTCGACTCCCACTCTTTTCCGCCGCGCCAGCGGCTCAATTGCACCAGTCCTGCACCGCCTGCTGCGCGCGCTGGGTCTCCGCGGCACGCGCGTCGTCTTCCAGGTAGTACTGCTCGCCCTGTGCGTTGGTGCGCAGGATGCGCCGGCCGCCTTCCAGCGTCGCGAGCGACTCCCTGGCGCGCCGGCAGTTCTCGGCCTTGATCTCCTGGTCCTTGGCGGCGGCCGCGGCTTTCTGCTCCGCCTTTTGCGCTTCCAGCCGGCGCTTCTGAAATTCCTGCTCCCGCTCGGCCGGCGTCAGCGGGCCGCCTTTCGCGTCCTTGGCCGAGGCGTCGGGCGCGGCGGATGGCGCCGGCGGCGCCGACGGACCGCTCAGCCGGCGCGCGTCGACGCCCGGCGGCGGCGTGTCGCCGTAGCGCACCTTGCCATCCTTGTCGACCCAGCGGTAGGTCTGCGCCGCCGCGCCGCCGGCAACGGCGAGCGACAACGCACAAAGCAGAATTCGCAGCAGCATGTCCGTTTCCTCTCTTGCCCTTGACGCACGAAAGCGCGGCTGGAGGACACGAGTATAATGCCGCTTTGCACGAAAGGCCGAGCATGCGCGTCATCCAGAAGGCGCTGACCTTCGACGATGTCCTCCTCCTGCCCGCGCATTCGCGGGTCCTGCCCCGCGAAGTCTCCCTGAAGACGCGATTGACCCGGAAGCTCGAGCTGAACATTCCGCTCGTGTCGGCCGCGATGGACACGGTGACCGAGGCGCGCCTGGCGATCGCCGTCGCCCAGGAAGGCGGCCTGGGCATCGTGCACAAGAACCTGCCGCCCGAGCTCCAGGCCGCCGAGGTGGCCAAGGTGAAGCGCTTCGAGTCGGGCGTGCTGCGCGACCCGATGACCGTCACGCCGGAGATGACGGTGCGCGACGTGATGGCGCTGCAGAAGCAGCACAAGATTTCCGGCTTTCCCGTGGTCAGGGCGGGCAAGGTGGTCGGCATCGTCACCAACCGCGACCTGCGCTTCGAGACGCAGCTCGATCAGCCGCTGAAGAACATCATGACCCCGCAGAAGGACCTGATCACGGTGCGCGAAGGCGCGAGCCGCGACGAGGCCAAGGCGCTCATGCACAAGCACCGCCTCGAGCGCGTGCTGGTGGTGGATGCCGAGTGGCGGCTGAAGGGCCTGGTGACGGTCAAGGACATCATGAAGGAGACCGAGCACCCGAACGCCTGCAAGGATGCGCAGGGCAAGCTGCGCGTGGGTGCCGCCGTGGGCGTGGGCGAGGGCACCGAGGAGCGGGTCGCCGCGCTGATCGAAGCCGGCGCGGACGTGCTGGTGGTGGACACCGCGCACGGCCACGCCCAGGGCGTCCTCGACCGCGTGCAGTGGATCAAGAAGAACTACCCCCAGACGCAGGTCATCGGCGGCAATGTGGGCACGGCGGACGGCGCCAGAGCGCTGGTCGACCACGGCGCCGACGGCGTCAAGGTGGGCATCGGACCGGGCTCGATCTGCACCACGCGCATCGTGGCGGGCGTGGGCGTGCCGCAGATCAGCGCGATCCAGGACGTCGCCGAAGCGCTGGCGAAGGCGGAAGTGCCGCTGATCGCGGACGGCGGCATCCGTTACTCGGGCGACGTGGCCAAGGCGCTCGGCGCGGGGGCGCACGCCGTGATGCTCGGCTCGATGTTCGCGGGCACCGACGAGTCTCCCGGGGAGCTCGAGCTCTACCAGGGCCGCTCCTACAAGGCGTATCGCGGCATGGGCTCGCTGGGCGCTATGCAGAAAGGCGCCGCCGACCGCTACTTCCAGGATTCCGAGATGAACGTCGACAAGCTGGTGCCCGAGGGGGTCGAGGGCCGCGTGCCGTACAAGGGCAGCGTGGTCTGGGTGATCCAGCAGCTGATCGGCGGCGTGCGCGCGAGCATGGGCTACACCGGCAGCGCCACGGTCGAGGAGCTGCGCACCAAGGCACGCTTCGTCCAGATCACCGCGGCGGGCATGCGCGAATCGCACGTGCACGACGTGCAGATCGTCAAGGAAGCCCCCAACTATCGCGCCGAATGAGGCGATCGGGATGCACGACAGGATCCTGATCCTCGACTTCGGGGCCCAGTACACCCAGCTGATCGCGCGCCGCGTGCGCGAGGCCAGGGTCTACTGCGAGATCCATCCCTGCGACGTTTCGGACGCTTTCGTGCGCGAGTACGCGCCCAGGGGCGTGATCCTGTCCGGCAGCCATATGTCGGCGTACGAGGAGTCCACGGCGAGGGCCCCCGGGGCGGTGTTCGATCTGGGGGTACCGGTGCTGGGCATTTGCTACGGCATGCAGACCATGGCGCAGCAACTGGGCGGCAAGGTGGAGGCCGGCAAGGTGCGCGAGTTCGGCTTCGCCGAGGTGCGCGCGCGCGGCCACACGAAGCTTCTGGAGGGCATCGAAGATAGCCGCAACGCGCAGGGCCATGGCCTGCTCAAGGTCTGGATGAGCCACGGCGACAAGGTGGCCGCGATGCCGCCGGACTTCAAGCTGATGGCCTCCACCGAGGCCTGCCCGATCGCCGGCATGGCCGACGAGGCGCGGCGCTTCTACGGCGTGCAGTTCCATCCGGAGGTCACGCACACCCTGCAGGGCAGGAAGCTGCTGCAGCGCTTCGTGCACGACATCTGCGGCTGCGCCGGCGACTGGAACATGCCCGATTACGTCGCCGAGGCGGTGGAGCGCATCCGTGCGCAGGTTGGCAACGAAGAAGTGATCCTCGGCCTCTCGGGCGGCGTCGATTCGTCGGTGGCCGCGGCGCTGATCCACAAGGCGATCGGCGAACGGCTCACCTGCGTGTTCGTGGACACGGGGCTGCTGCGCCTGAACGAGGCGGCGCAGGTCATGGACACCTTCGCGCGGCACATGCACGTCAAGGTCGTCCACGTAGACGCCACCACCGACTTCTACGGGGCGCTCGCGGGCGTGTCCGACCCGGAGGACAAGCGCAAGATCATCGGCCGGCATTTCGTCGAGGTGTTCCAGCGCGAGGCCGCGAAGGTGAAGAACGCCAGGTGGCTGGCGCAGGGCACGATCTACCCGGACGTCATCGAGTCGGCCGGCGCCAAGACGAAGAAGGCCACCACCATCAAGTCGCACCACAACGTCGGCGGGCTGCCGGAGACGCTGCACCTGAAGCTCCTCGAGCCGCTGCGCGAGCTCTTCAAGGACGAGGTGCGCGAGCTCGGCCTGGCGCTCGGCCTGCCGCGCGAGATGGTGTTCCGCCACCCGTTTCCCGGGCCGGGCCTGGGCGTGCGCATCCTCGGCGAGGTGAAGCAGGAGTACGCCGACCTGCTGCGCCGCGCGGACGACATCTTCATCCAGGAGCTGCGTGCCGCGGGCTGGTACGACAAGACCGCGCAGGCCTTCGCGGTCTTCCTCCCGGTGAAGTCGGTGGGCGTGATGGGCGACGGGCGCACCTACGAATACGTGGTGGCCCTGCGCGCCGTGCAGACGACCGATTTCATGACCGCCGACTGGGCGCCGCTGCCGCACGAGCTGCTGGCGAAGGTGTCCAGCCGCATCATCAACGAGGTGCGCGGCATCAACCGCGTGGCCTACGACATTTCCTCCAAGCCACCTGCCACCATCGAGTGGGAATGACGGATTTCGCGATATCAGAAGAAAAGTGTTTTAAATCAACGCGTTACGAGGATTCATCAACTATCTGCGATACATCATCAACAGCTTGAGAATTACAGCTTAAGCTGATTCTGCATAAAGGAATTCTTCCTCGTGATGGCTACACGCAGCGAGAGGGGTTCATTCCAGTTTGACGGTAAATCTGACGGTAAAAGAGTCGCGTCAGATTCCCGGGAGAAATTTACCGTCAGGCTCGTTCCTAGGTTGACGGTAAATTCTGGTCGCAGCACCCAGCATCCATGCGGCTTATCGG
>JAOUIL010000081.1 GCA_029883975.1 Betaproteobacteria bacterium | reverse complement strand
TCGGTACGCCATGGCGCGATTATGCCCCGGCCGTCCGTGTTACGCCGTCGGACTCGCCGCGGGAGCGGTTTTCAGTACCATCCTGCCTCCACCGCCGACGGAGCCCGTCCCATGATCCAGACCCGACACCTTTTCACGCTCACCGCCGATGTCCCCGCCATCGCGGACCTCGGCACCACCCCGGCGGGAACGCGGCGCATCGCCACGGTCAGCGGCGGCACGTTTCGCGGCGAGCGCCTGTCCGGCACGATCCTCGCGGCGCCGGGCGGCGACTGGATCCTCGTGCGCCCCGACGGGGCGACGATCCTCGACGTGCGCGTCACGCTCGAGACGGACGACCGGCAGCTGATCTACATGACCTACCGGGGTGTGCGGCACGGGCCGGCGGACGTCATGGCGCGCCTGGCGAAGGGTGAGGCGGTCGATCCGGCGAGCTACTACTTCCGCACCACGCCGGTGTTCGAAACCGCGTCGTCGAAGTACGACTGGCTGAACCGCATCGTCTCGGTGGCTACGGGCCGGCGCGAGGCGCGCGGGCCGGTCTACGAGGTCTACGAAGTGCTCTGATATCCTGCGGCGAGTGCCGGGGAGGTCGGGCTTGAGCAAGCACCTCGATTGGCTGAAGCGGGAGCTGGTGCAGTGGCGCGCCGAGGGACTGGTGGACGAGCCGCTCGCGCAGCGCATCCTGGCGCGCTACCCCGCCGCCACCGAGCGCAACTGGGGCCGCATCATCTTCTCCTCGATCGGCGCGGTGCTGGTGGGCCTGGGCGTGATCCTGTTCTTCGCCTACAACTGGCAGGCGCTGCCCAAGGCTGCCAAGCTCGCGCTGGTGTTCGGCGGCCTCGCCCTCGCGCATGGCAGCGCGCTGGCGGTCGCGCGGCGACCGGACGGCGCCCGCGGGCTCGTGGAAGGACTGCACGTGCTCGGCACCATGCTGTTCGGCGCCGGTATCTGGCTGGTCGCGCAGATCTACCACATCGACGAGCACTACCCGAACGCCTTCCTCGTCTGGTCGGCGGGCGCGCTGGCCATGGCGTGGGCGATGCCCTCGATCGTCCAGGCGCTGCTCGCGCTCTGCCTGGTGACGTTCTGGGCCGGGGTCGAGCTGTTCGACTTCCATAGCGCGGTGCACGGCGCGCCGCTCCTCGTGGTGCTCGGCGTGCTGCCGCTCGCCTGGTGGCGCCGCTCGCCGGTACTGCTGTTCTTCACCCTCGCCGTGCTGTTCGTGGTCACCGCATTCGCCGCCGGCGCGCTGCAGGCCAAGGCCGTGATGCCGCTGCTCTACCTGATGGGCGCAGCGTCGCTCATTGCCGGCGCCGCCGCCCCGGCTACGCCGTTTCCGGACGCGGGCGGCCCGCTGCGCTTCCTCGGGCTGACCGTCGTCCTCGGCTGCAGCTACCTGCTCAGCTTCAAGGACCTGGCTGGCATGTTGCGCAAGGTGGATTTCTCCAGCCCGGGCCTCGCGCTGTACTTCGGCGCCGCTGGCCTCGCGCTCGCCGGCGCGCTCGCGCTGCTCGCGCGCGGCAGGCTCGCCCAGGTTGACGCGTACCGGCGCTGGCAGCTGGTGCTGCTCGCCGTCGCCCTGGCCATCGTGCTCATCGCCACGTTCCGCTTCGACCGGGGCGCAGGCCTGCCGACCGCGGTGGCCTTCAACCTCATTGCGCTCGGATTCGCCGCGCTGCTGATCCTCGAAGGCAGCGCGCAAAGGCGCGCCCGGCTGGTGGCCGTGGGGTGCCTGCTGTTCGCCATGATCGCGATCGGCCGCTATGCCGACCTGTTCACCAGCCTGCTGGTGCGCTCCGCGGTGTTCGTTGCCGTGGGCGTCACGCTGTTCCTGGTGGGCAACTTCTACGCGCGCAGCCGCCGGCGGGCGCAGGAGGCGCAGCCGTGAGCCGCCGCTGGCTGATCTTCGCCATCGCGGCGCAGCTGCTCGTGCTCGCGTGGATGGGCGCCGAGCGCGAGTGGATCTTCCGCACCGGCCACGTGGCCCACCTGCGCACGGCGCCGATCGATCCGCGCGACCTGTTTCGCGGCGACTTCGTGCGCCTGCGCTACGACGTCAACAGCGTGCGCAGGGAGCACCTCGATGCGGCGATGGCGCCGCCGGGACGGGAACGCAAGCGCCACGAGGTGGTGTACACGCGGCTGCAGCCGGCCGGCGAGGGTGTATACGAGGCCGCCGGGACGTCGCTCGCCCGACCTGCGGAGGGGCTGTTCCTGCGCGGGCGCACCGAGGACAGCTGGCGCATGGGCTGGCGCGGCGGCGGCCACTTCCTCGTCAAGTACGGCATCGAGCAGCTGTTCGTGGAACAGGGCGCCGGACTCGCCATCGAGAAGAGGCGCGGCACCCGCGACGCGCTGCAGGTGCCGATGGAAGTCGAGGTGGCGATCGCGCGCTCGGGCACGGCAGTGATCCGCGGCTACCGCTGGAGCCGGCTGGGCATGAAGCTGGAGGTGCTGCGCCGGCCCGCGCCGCGCAACCGCAACGCGCCTTCCCCGGGACCCGAGCAGCCGCGCAGCCCCAAGCTGCGCGTTACCCTCGCCAATGCGTCGGACGCGCAGCTCAGCGTGGCCGATGCGGGCGAGCACTGCGCGTTCCAGCTGGTGACGGTGGACTGGGCGGCGCAGGCCTATGCGCCGGCTTCTCAGGCCTGCGCCGGCGAGCAGCCAGCGGCGCGCAGCATCGCGCTCGCGCCGGGCGAGACCTACAGCGCGGAACTCGACCTGTCGGAGCCCCGCTGGCACGTGCTCGCGGGCGGCAAACCGGTCGAGATCGGCGCGCTGCCGGGGCTCATCCAGTTCAGGATCGAGTACCGCACGCCCGCGGCGCCGCCCGTCCAGTCCTCTCTGTGGCGCGGCCGCATGGCCTCGCAGGCGTTCAACGCCAGCGGCGTGATCGACTAGCGGCGCTCGCGCCCCTACTTCTTTTCCTGCGCGGCGCGCAGGTCGTCGGCGCTGAGCGGACCGGTGAAATCCAGCTCCTGGCGCATGCGCTGCTGCCCCGCCCGGATATCCTCGATGCGGAAGCTGCCGGTGAAATCGAGCTCGCTCTTGTCCGGGCCCATGTCGACCGATCTCACCAGTCCGCTCTCCTCCAGCTCGCGCAGGATGTCGCCTACCGCGCCCGCGGACCAGCCGAGCCTCGTGCAAATGACCTCCGCGGCGGTGTCCTTCTCCACGAAGCCGAGCACGCGCCGGCAATCGAGCGGCACGCGGCTGTTCTGCGAATCCCAGGCCCTGCGTCCGGCTTCGGTGCGGGTGTAGAGGCGTGACATACCGCACATATTATTCGCCCCCTGCTCCGCCCCTGGCAAGCGGCATGCGGCCGTCCTTGCGCTCGCGGTTACAAGCCGGCAACAAAATTGCCCGGGCCGTCCGGACCTGGATGCGCGTGCCATGCGTCTTTCCCCTCAAGCGTGCCGCGATTGCGGGACATGCGAGGGTTCATTGACGCTATCGGGCGCGCGGCACGGCCGTCGCGCTCACAACCAAACTGGAGGGAGCAGCATCATGTCGGACAAGAAGAAGCTGGTCGTAGTGGTGACGCACGGATTCAACGATGAGCGCGCTTCGGTGGCATGGAGCGTGGCCAATGGCGGTGTCGCTTCGGGATACGACGTTACGATGTTCCTGGTGAGCTCGGGCGCCGACTGGGCGCGCAAGCGCGCCGCCGACGTCGCGCGCCTCAATCCCCTCGACCCGCCGGTCAAGGACATGATCCAGACCGTGCTGGACAACGGCGGACGCATCCTGGTCTGCCCGCCGTGCGCAAAGGTCCGGGGCTACGAGAAGGAAGACCTCATCGACGGCGTCGAGCTCGCCGGCTCCGTCGCCATGCTGGGCGTCGTCAGCCAGGGTGCTGCGACGCTCAGCTTCTAGCATGCGCGCTGCCTGGGCCCTCGGACCGGCGGTATCGGTCCGGGGTGCCCGGCCGCTCCGCCAGGCGCCCCGCGCAGCAGGCCGCGGCTCGGTGCATCTGGTATGGTCGCGGGATCGCATGGAGCCCGCGCGCGTCGACAGGAAGACGGAGTTCAGCCGGCAGATCCGCGAGCACATGGACGCGCTGTATTCGTTCGCGCTGCGGCTCACGCGCCACGGCGCGGATGCGGAGGACCTCGTCGCGGAAGCGACCATCCGCGCATGGTCGGCGATCGACACGCTCTCCGACGACGGCCGCTTTCGCTCGTGGATGTTCCGCATCCTGCACAACTGCTACGTGAGCGACTACCGCAGGAAGAGCGTACGACCGGCAGAGCTCGGCTACGAGGAACTGCCGGCGCCCGACGACGAGGGAGACGTGGCGTCAGTGCTGGTCCGGCAACCGGACGCCTTCCTGCACTGGTGGGCGAACCCCGAGCGCGAAGTCGTCAACAAGCTCCTCGGCAGGGACCTGCAGGCGGCCATCCAGGCGCTGCCCGAGTCGTTCCGTGTCGTGGTGGTGCTCATCAACGTCGAGGGCCTGTCGTACGATGAAGCCGCCGAGGTGCTCGGCGTCCCCGCCGGCACGATCCGCTCGCGCATGAACCGGGGCCGCACGCTGCTGCAGAAGGCACTCTGGCAGCACGCGCAGGATGCGGGCCTGATCGCCGACCGCCCCGCCATGGAGTCGAGCCAATGACCGACGCCCACAAGACCTCGCCAGCCGTCGACAGCGACTGCCTGCGATCGTTCGACCTGCTTTACGCCTACCTCGCGGGCGAATTGAAGGATCCGCAAGCGCTCGCCACGATCCAGCACCACCTCGAGCACTGCCACAGCTGCATGAGCCGAGCTCAAATCGAACGCGAAATCGACCTCCGCCTGCGCGCGTCCGGTGAGGCGGCGGCAAGCGACTCGCTGCACTCGCGCCTGGACAAGCTGCTCGACAGCCTGTAGCGGGAACCCGTTCCTGCTAGAGCGCCTGCCGCGCGATGCGCATGCGCATGGCGCGCATGTCGTCGCCCCGGATCTCGCGCAGCGCGTGGCCCACGAAGCTGCCGACCACGTCCTTGCGCCAGTAGAGGTCGAGGTCGGTATTGTCCATGGGCTTGGCGCGCGAGGCGACGATGGCGCCCGCCTCCGCGATCGCCTCGTCGGTGAGCTTCCTGCCCTTGAGGAACTCGCCGCCCTTGTCCACGAGGAACGGGCGCGAGGCGACCGCCCCAAGCGCGAGGCGCGCCTGCTCCACCGTGCCATCCGCGGCGAGCTTCACCGCGGCCGCGACGCCGAGCACCGGAAAATCGAACGATCCGCGGCGGCGCAGCTTCCAGTAGGTGCTCCTCCAGCCCTGCGCGTCGGGCAGCACCACCTCGGTGAGGATCTCCTCCGGCTTGCGCACGAGGTAATCGATGCCGTCGTTCTTGTAGAGATCCGCGACGGCGACCTCGCGCTCGCCCTGCGCCGAAACCAGCTTCACCTTCGCGCCGAGCGAGATCAGCGCGGGCGCGCTGTCGGTGGAGGAGACCGCCACGCAGCGCTTGCTCGCGGTGGCCACCCAGCAGGTCTCGCCGTCCTTCTTCAGGCAGTAATCGATCGCCTTGCGCCACTCGAGGCTCTGGTTGTAGTAGGTGCAGCGCGTATCGAGGCACAGGTTGCCGCCGAGCGTGCCCATGTTCCTGAGATGCGGGCTCGCAACCTGCGCCGCCGCCTGCCAGAAACCGCGGTACTTCTCGCGCACCGCCGCCGAGTCGACGATCTCGGTGAGGGTGAGGCCCGCGCCGAGCGTGAGGCCCGCGCCGTTCGCGATCTTCCTGAGTTCCGCCACGCGGCGCAGGGATACCAGCGTCGCCGGCGTCTGGTGGCGCCGCTTCATGTTGGGCACGAGGTCCGTGCCGCCCGCGATGAGCATCGCCTGCGGACCTTCGCCCGCGAGGATCTTCGCCGCCTCGGCAATCGTCGCGGGGCTCTGCCAGCCGAACCACGGCATGCGCATCATGCGGCTTTCCTGCCTTCCTGGCCCTTCAGCTCGTTGCCGTCGCCGCCTTCCCAGGGCGGCAGGACGAAGGTGGGCGCCGGATAGGGCACCGAGGGGAAACTCTCCGGGCCCACGCGCGGCGCCTCGCCCTTCTCCTTCTTCTCCAGCGCGCGGAGCACCTTGTCCGGCGTGATCGGAATTTCGTCGATGCGCACGCCGACCGCGTCGTGGATCGCGTTCGCGAGCGCGGGCATCACGGGCAGCAGCGGCCCCTGGCCGACCTCCTTCGCGCCATACGGGCAATTCGGGTCGGGATACTCGATCAGCGCCACCTCGACTTCGGGCATGTCGAGCGAGGTCAGGCTCTTGTAGTCGAGCATCGAGGGATTGCGGTGCACGAGCGCGCTGGAGAGCTTGGGCGGCAGTCGCCTGAACGCCTGCTCCTCCATCAGCGCTTCGCCCAGCCCCATGTACACGCCGCCGATCACCTGGCCGCGCGCGAGCACCGGATTCAAGGCGCGCCCGATATCGTGCGCGATCCAGATCTTCGGCACCGTGACCCAGCCGGTGTGCTCGTCCACCTCGGTCTCGACCACGCACGCCGAGAAGCTGTAGGCGGGTGACGGCCCCACGCCCGCCCCCTTGTACCTCCCCGGGGGCTTGGGCGGCGCGTAGGAACCCACCGCGGCGAGCGTGCCGAACTTCGCCTCCGCGAGCGCAATCGCCTCGATGAAGCTCATGGTCTTCCCCGCGTCCTGCGCGGCGAACACGCGGTCCTGCGAGAAGATGACGCGGTCGGGCAGCGTGTCGAGCGCCTCGGCCGCGGCGGCGGCGAGCGTGTCGCGCAGGCGGCCGGCAGCCTGCAGCGCCGCATTGCCCATCATGATGGTGACGCGGCTCGAGTACGAGCCGAGGTCGATCGGCGTGATGCCGGTGTCGCCGGTGACGCAGCGCACCCAGCCCGGGTCGATGCCGAGCGACTCCGCGACGAGCCCCGCGAGCACGTCGTCCGAGCCCTGGCCGATCTCGGTCGCGCCGCAGTACACCGTCACCTGGCCGCTGCGATCGAGCAGGATCTGCACCGCCGAGTGGGGCATCTTGTTCCAGTAGATCGAGACGCCCGCGCCGCACATGTAGGTCGAGCAGGCAAGGCCCAGGCCTCTTCCGGCGCCGAGCTTGCCGCGGCGCTCCTTCCAGCCGGACATCTCGACGACCTTGCGGATGCATTCGGCAAGGCCCGTCGAGCCCACGTGCAGCCAGCTCGCGGTGAGCGAGTCGGGTTGCGTGACCATTCTCAGGCGCATTTCGGCCGGGTCGAGCTTCAGGCGCTCGGCGATCTTGTCGAGCTGTACTTCCTGGCCGAAGCGCGGCTGCGGCGTGCCGTGGCCGCGTTTGGGACCGCAGGCGGGCTTGTTGGTGAAGACGCGGCAGGCTTCGAACTTGAAGCGCGGCAGCTCGTAGGTCACGGGCGTCAGCACGCCCGTGTAGAAGGTGCTCGCCGGACCGTGCGAGCCGTAGGCACCGCCGTCAAGCAGCGTCTGCAGGTGCATCGCGGTGAGCCGGCCGTCGTTGCTGACGCCAGTGCGCACCTTCATCAGCACCGGGTGCCGTCCACGGTGCTGGTAGAAGACCTCCTCCCGCGTAAGACAGATCTTCACCGGCCGGCCGAGCATCAGCGCGGCCTTCGCCACGACGAACTCGTGGTTGCCCGGGTCGCACTTGCCGCCGAAGCCGCCGCCGTTCGGCGTGGCGATGACGCGGACGTGCGCGGCGGGCACCTGCAAGACTCGCGCGAGCTGCCGGTGCAGGTAGTGCGGGTTCTGCGTGCTCGACTGCAGGAGCAGCTTGCCGTCCCCTTCCACCGAGGCGAGCGACGCCTGCTGCTCCATCGGCAGGTGCGTGTTGCCCTCGTAGAAGAACAGGTCCTCGAAGACGTGGTCGGACCTGGCGAGCGCCTCCTCGACGTCGCCGAACTCGTAGGACTGGTTGCGGTGGATGTTGCCCCGCTCGCCGTAGTCGTGGATGCGCGGCTCGGGTTTCGCGAGGCCCTCTTCCGGCGAGGCGACAGTCGGCAACTTGCGGTACTTGACGTCGATCAGCTGCAGCGCCTCTGTCGCCATCTGCTCGTCAACGGCGATCACCGCGGCGACCGGGTCGCCCACGTAGCGCACGCGCTCGCGTGCGAGCGGATGCTCGTCCTGCGACACCGGCATGATGCCGTAGGGCACCGGGAACTCGGCGCCGGTGAGCACCAGGTGCACGCCGCGCTGCGCCTGCGCGCGCGACACGTCGATCGACTCGACGATCGCATGCGGGTGCGGCGATCGCAGCAGCTTCGCGTGCAGCATGCGCGGCAACACGAGGTCGTCGGCGAAGCGCGTCTGGCCGATCGCCTTGGCGCGCCCGTCCACGCGGCGGCGCGGCTTGCCGATGGTGTCGAAGCGCGTCTTCTCGCGCGGCTTGGCGGGGGCGTTCATCGCTTGCCCTCCCGCAGCGCCTTCGCCGCCGACTCGACCGATTCCCAGATCTGCTGGTAGCCCGTGCAGCGGCAAAGGTTTCCGGCGAGCGCTTCCCGGATGCGCTCGCGGCTCGGCGCGGGCTCCTTGTCGAGCAGCGCCTTGGCGGTCATCACCATGCCGGAGGTGCAGTAGCCGCATTGCGAGCCGCCGTGATCGGCGAAGGCCGCCTGCAGCGGGTGCAGCTCGGTGCCCTTGGCAAGGCCCTCGATGGTCTGGATGTCGCGGCCCTCGCACTGCACCGCGAGCTCGAGGCAGGAAAGCAGCGGCTCGCCGTCCACGAGCACCGCGCAGGCGCCGCACTCGCCCAGCTCGCAGCCATGCTTAGTGCCGGTGAGGTTGAGGTCCTCGCGCAGCACCTCGAGCAGCGTCTTGTAGGGAGCAAAGGAAACCTGCTGGTCTTCGCCGTTGACGCGCAGCGTGGCGTGGACACGGTCGGGGACGGCGCTCATTTCAGGAGCCCTTTCACAAGATAGTCCGAGAGCCCTGCAGCGATCTCGGAAGAAGTCTGCGGCCCTTCGGGCCGGTACCAGCGCGCGGTCCAGTTGACCGCGCCGAGCATGGCGCGCGTGACCAGCGCCGCGTCGCAAGGGGCGAACTCGCCACCCAGCACGCCGTCTTCCACGACAGCGCGGATCGCGCGCTCGTAGGCATCGCGCCTGGCGATCATCGGCGCCCGCATGTCCTCGGGAAGCGCCTCGACGTCGAGGTGCGCGGTCGCGCTTTCGAGCTCGTCCAGCATGCTGTGCACGTGCGCCTCGAGCACCGCGCGCAAGCGCTCGGCGGCCGTGCCGCGCGCCTCCCGCACCGCGGCCAGCATGCGCTGCAGCGTGCGCTCCTGGCAGAAGAGCAGGATCTCGTCCTTGCCGCTGAAGTAGTGGTACAGATTGCCCGGCGAGAGGCCCGCCTCCTCCGCGATCTCGCGCATGCCGGCGGCGGCGATGCCGCGGCGCCGGAAGACACGCGCCGCCGCGCGCAGGATGTCGAGGCGCCGCGCCTCGTTGCGCTGCCGTACGCGGGCGCTGGCTTGCCGGACCGAACCAAGGTTCAACACTTGAACCATGGTTTGAATACTAGGTTGAAAGTCCCGCTGCGTCAACCTGTTGCATGAATGCCGGTGCCTGCGCCCTGAGTCTTTCCGGGCTCATCCGGCCGCTGCGCGTCATGTAGTCGTACGCAAGGGCGAGGGCGTCGAATCGAGCCATGCGGGCGGGAAATTCCTCGTACCAGTAAGAGCTTGCGCTTGCCGCGGCGAAGAGCTTTTCCACGACCGGTCGGCGCCCGCGCTCGAAGGCTGCAAGCGCCGCCGGCACCTCCTCCCCTGCCTCGCCGAAAGCACGATCGAGCGCGATGGCGTCCTCGAAGGCCAGCCGCGTCCCGGAGCCGATCGAGAAGTGCATGCTGCGCAGTGCGTCGCCGATCAGCACTGCGTTGTCCACGCGCCAGACCGCGTTCTGCAGCAGCGGAAACTGGCGCCAGTGGGACTTGTTCGAGACGAGCGCCTGGCCGCCGAGGTCCGGCGCAAACACCCGCTCGCAGTAGGCGCGCGAGCCCACGTCATCCATTCGGTCGAGCCCCGCACGCCGCCAGGTCGGCTCGTCGCACTCGACGATGAAGGTGCTCATCGCGGGTGCGTAGCGGTAGTGGTGCGCGACGAAGGCGCCGTGCTCGCTTTCGCGGAAGGTGAGCGTGAGGCAATCGAAGCGCTGTACGGTGCCGTACCAGACGAAGCGGTTCGAGAGCCATTCGACCCGCGGCGCGAACCCACTCCGCTGCCGAACCGTCGAATTGAGGCCGTCCGCGCCGACCACCAGATCCGCTTGCGGCGGCGACTCCAGCCGCGCGCCAAAGCGGATCTGCACGCCCTGCCCCTCGCAAAGGCGCTGCAGGAACTGGATGAGCTGCAGCCGGCCGATGGCCGAAAAGCCGTTGCCGTCCACGTCGACGGCCTCGCCGCGGTGCACGATGCGCTGCATCGGCCAGGACTCCATGCGCGCGGCGAGCTGCGCGTGCAGGTCCGGCGCGTCGCGCTCGAGGAACGCGAGCGCGCCTTGCGAGAACACCACGCCGAAGCCGAACGTGGCTCCCGCGGGGTTCTGCTCGAAGACCTCGATGCGCCAATGCGGATGGCGCCGCTTGGCGAGCAGCGCGAACAGCAGTCCGGCCGGGCCGGCGCCGAGGACCGCGGCGTGCACCTACGGCAGCTGGATCTTCCCGCCGCCGCCCGCGCCGCCCATGCCGCCCATGCCGCCCGGCGGCAGGCCGCCCTGCGGCACGACGATGGAGGACGCCGCCTGGCGGCGCAGCTCCTGCAGCTCCTTCATGGTGCGCTCGATCGCCTCCTTGGCAAGCGGGCCGAACTGCTTGGCCGCATCGTCGAGCGTGGCCGCCGGGATCTCGAAGGCAATCGGCAGCGTGCCGACCTGCGTCATCACCTGCGTCTCGCCGACGTACAGCACCGGCCGCGCGACATCCGGCGTCGCATCGGGCTTCACGGGCGTCAGGCGCCGGATGGTGCCGATGCGCCGGTCGGTGAAGACTTCCTCGAGATAGAGCGCCGCCGGATCCATGCTCGGATCCATGCCGCGCCGTTCGTTGGCATCTGCCATGTGCTGCCTCTCTATCGGAACATTTCCCGCAGTTTAACCTTCCAGAACTTCCCGGTCGAAGTGCGCGGGATCGCCTCGATGAACTCCACGCGGTCGGGCAGCTGCCACTTGGCGAACGCGCCCGCGAGGTGCGAGCGCAGGTCCTCGGCGCTCGCCGCCTTTCCGGGCTTGAGCACCACGCAGGCGAGCGGGCGCTCGCCCCACTTCGCGTCCGCGACCGCGATCACCGCGGCCTCCTGCACGGCCTCGTGCCCCATCAGGCGGTTCTCCATGTCCACCGAGCTGATCCACTCGCCGCCCGACTTGATCAGGTCCTTCGTGCGATCGGCGATGCGCACGTAGCCGTGGCGATCGATGGCCGCGACATCGCCCGTGCGCAACCAGCCGTCGGCAGTGAACTTCTCCGGTTCGGTCGCCACCTCGTGATAGCTGCCGGCGATGAACGGGCCGCGCACCTGGATTTCTCCCATGCTGACCCCGTCCCAGGGCTGCTCCCTGCCATCGTCGCCGATCAGGCGGATGTCCATGATCGGCGCGGGCACGCCGGCCATCGCCAGGCGCCGGAACTTCTCGTCCTCGCCCGCGTTCCGCAGCTCCGGCTTGAGGTAGGAGACCGTGCCGAGCGGGCTCATCTCCGTCATGCCCCAGCCATGCGACACGCTGGCGCCGTGCTTTGCATAGGTGCGGATGAGCGCCTCCGGCATCGCGGCGCCGCCGACGAGCATGCGTACACCCTGAGGAAGCCTGTATTTCTGCGGATCGGACTCGAGGAGCTGCGCCATGCTGATCCAGATGGTGGGCACGCCGAGCACGTAGGTCGGCTGCTCCGCCGCCATCAGGCTCAGCAGGTCCTCGGGGTGCAGGTGCGGGCCCGGGAACACCATCTTGATGCCCATCATGACGCAGGCATAGGGCACGCCCCAGCAATTGGCATGGAACATGGGCGTGACCGGCATGACGCTGTCGCGCGCCGCCAGGCACCAGTGGTCCGGCTGGTTGGCCATCAGCGTGTGGATGACGGTCGAGCGGTGCGAGTAGACGACGCCCTTCGGCCGCCCGGTGGTGCCGGAGGTGTAGCACATGGCGACCGGGTCGTCCTCCTCGTGCGGCGCGTAGTCGAACGCCTCCGGCGCGCCGGCGAGGAAAGCTTCGTAGTCGGTGAACTCGTTCGGCACGGCCGCGCCGCTGAAGGGAAACACGATGATCTTCTCGAACGGCACCCTGGCGCGGAACTGCTCGAGCAGCGGCAGCAGGACGTCGTCGACGATCAGGAAACGGTCTTTGGCGTGGTTCGCGATCCAGGCGATGTCGTCGGGCGCCAACCGCAGGTTCAGCGTGTGCATGACGCCGCCCGCCGCGGGAATGCCGAAGTAGCATTCCAGGTGCGCGTGGTGGTTCCAGCAGAGCGTCGCGACGCGCTCGCCTTTCTTCAGCCCCGCGGCGAGCAGCGCCCCCGCAAGCTTGCGCGAGCGCTTGTAGAAATCGGCGAAGCTGTGGCGCGCGAGCGACTTGTCGGGCCGCCGGCTGACGATCTGCGATTCCGGGTACAGCCTGCCGGCGCGCTCGAGCAGCTGGTTGAGCGACAGCGGCGTGCGCATCATAGTCGCGCGCATCGCGGACTCCTCCTCGCTGGACAGTCTACTGAACGCGCCGGGCGACTAGGCGCGCAGCTTGAAGCGCTGGATCTTCCCCGTGGCCGTCTTCGGCAGCTCGCTCGCGAACTCGATCCAGCGCGGATACTTGTAGGGCGCGAGCTTCTCCTTTACGTAGCCTTTCAGCTCGTCGTCGGTCGCCTTGGCCCCGGGCTTGAGCACGACGAAGGCCTTGGGCTTCACCAGCTTCTGCTCGTCCTCCTTGCCCACCACCGCCGCCTCGAGCACCGCGGGATGCCCGACGAGCGCGGCTTCCACCTCCGCCGGCGACACCCAGATGCCCGACACCTTCAGCATGTCGTCGGTGCGCCCGCCGTAGACATAGTAGCCGTCCGCGTCCTGCAGGTACTTGTCGCCGCTCTTGGTCCACGGACCGCAGAACGTCGAGCGGCTCTTGGCGCGGTTGTTCCAGTAGTACATGGCGCTCGTAGAGCCGGAAATCTCCAGCTCGCCGAGCTCGCCGTGCGGCACCACGTTGCCCTGCTCGTCCACCAGCCGCAGCTGATAGCCCGGCACCGCCTTGCCGGTGGTGCCGTGGCGGAAATCGCCCGGCCGGTTGGAAAGGAAGATGTGCAGCATTTCGGTGGAGCCGATCCCGTCCAGGATGTCGATGCCGGTCCTTTCCCTGAAGCTCTTCGCGATCTGCGGCGGCAGTGCCTCGCCCGCCGACACGCAGGCGCGCAGCGCCAGCGACTCCTTCTTCGGGAAGTTCGCGTCGGCGAGCATCGCCGCGTAGAGCGTCGGCACGCCGTAGAACAGCGTGGGCTTCCTCTCGGTCAGGCGCTTGAAGACGGCAGCCGGGGTGGGCCGCTCGGCCATGAGCACGGTGGTCGCGCCCACGGTCAACGTGAAGGAGAGCGCGTTTCCCAGACCGTAGGCGAAGAAGAGCTTCGCGGCGGAGAAGACGACGTCGGACTCCTTCAGCCCGAGCACGCCGACCGCGTAGAGCTCGGCGGTCTCCACCATGCTCGAATGCGCGTGCACGGTGCCCTTGGGCATGCCGGTCGAGCCCGAGGAGTAGAGCCAGAAGCAGGCGTCGTCGCGCGTGGTGGGTGCCGGCGCGAGCTCGGGCTTG
>JAOUIL010000014.1 GCA_029883975.1 Betaproteobacteria bacterium | reverse complement strand
GATCGAGGACGCCATCCGCGAACAGGAAGCGCGGCGTGCCGACCATACGCCCTCCTTCCAGCGCACCCAGCCGCTCGACCCACGCAACATCGGCGTGCCGCTGCAGGGCGGCGAGCGCCACATTCCGGGCTACCGCAGCCTGCGCAAGATCGGTGAAGGCGGCATGGCGCAGGTCTATCTCGCCGAGCGCGAGCAGGACGGGCTGCAGCTCGTGCTCAAGGTGCTCGACGCCAAGCTGCGCGACGACGTGACGTTCTTCCGCCGGTTCGTGCAGGAGTACAAGCTGGTGGCCGGGCTGCAGAACGAGTACGTCGCGCACATCTACGACCAGGGCTTCGCCGGCGAGCATCCCTACATCGCCATGGAATACCTGTCGGGCGGCACGCTCGCCGCGCGCATCCACGACGGCATGACCTCGCTCACGGCGCTGCGCGTGGTATCGCAGATCGCGCGCGCGCTGGAGGCCATTCACGAGCGCGGCGTCATCCACCGCGACCTCAAGCCGCCCAACATCCTGTTTCGCGCCAACGGACGCCCGGTGCTGGTGGATTTCGGGCTGGCCAAGAACCTGGCGGCGGAGGTGACGCTCACACGGCACGGCGAGGTGATCGCCACGCCCCGCTACATGAGCCCGGAGCAGTGCCTGGGAAAGCCCGCCGACCGGCGCTCGGACCTGTACAGCCTGGGCGTGATCTTCTACGAGATGCTCACCGGGCGCCGCCTGTACGAGGCGGAAGGCCCGGCGGGCCTCGTCTACCAGCACGTGCACGGGCCCGTGCCGCGGCTGCCGACGCGGCTGGCGGGCTACCAGGGGATACTCGACCGCATGCTCGCCAAGGCGCCGGAGGAGCGCTTCCAGAGCGCGCACGAGCTTTTTGCGATGATTGCGATATGAGCGCGGCGCACGAGGAACGCCAGTACCTGGATCTGCTCACCGAGGTGCTGGCGCATGGCGCGCACAAGTCGGACCGCACCGGCACCGGCACGCGCTCGGTCTTCGGCCGGCAACTGCGCTTCGGCCTGGGGGCGAGCTTTCCGCTGCTCACCACGAAGAAGCTGCATCTGAAGTCGATCGTCTACGAGCTGCTGTGGTTCCTGCGCGGCGACACCAACGTGCGCTGGCTGCAGGAGCACGGCGTCAGCATCTGGGACGAATGGGCCGACGCCAACGGCGAGCTTGGCCCGGTCTACGGCTACCAGTGGCGCCACTGGCGCACCCCCGACGGCCGGGAGATCGACCAGATCCGGCAGGTGCTCGACAGCCTGCGCACGCGCCCCGACTCGCGCCGCCACCTGGTGAGCGCCTGGAATCCGGCGGACGTGGACCGCATGGCGCTGCCGCCGTGCCACGCGTTGTTCCAGTTCTACGTCGCCGAGGGGCGCCTGTCCTGCCAGATGTACCAGCGCAGCGCGGACCTGTTTCTCGGCGTGCCGTTCAACATCGCCTCCTACGCGCTGCTCACGCTGATGGTCGCCCAGGTGAGCGGCCTGCAACCCGGCGAGTTCGTGCTCACGCTGGGCGACGCGCACCTGTATCTCAACCATCTCGAGCAGGCGCGTGAGCAAGTGGGTCGCGCGCCGCGCGCCTTTCCCCGGATGCGCCTCGACCCCGCCGTGCGCGACCTGTTCGCCTTCCGTTACGAGGATTTCACGCTCGACGGCTACGACCCGCACCCGCACATCAGGGCGCCGATCGCCGTCTGAAAAAAAGAAGGCCCGCCTGTAGGGGGAAAGGGCGGGCCTGGGGGAGAAGTTGCGGCGTGCGGGCGGCGGCTCAGCTGACTCCTTGCGCGAGCATCTGGCCGAGATAGATGACACCTGCCGCAGCGAAGCCGTAGACGACCGCGTCAGCGATGCGCGTGCGCTGGATGGGTATCCAGCCCGGGAGCGCCCAGACCAGCGCGGCGGCACCGAGGATCGCTGCGCTCAGGGAGGCGCCGAGGCCGAAGCTGTGCCCGAAGGCCTGCACGAACCAGCCTTGGGGCGCGATCAGCCTGTAAATGGATCCGCTGATCCCCACGAGGACCAGGGCGCTGATGGCAAAGCCGGCGACGACCTGGGCGAAGATCGGCAACTCGAGCTTGTGCTTGGCGTGTTCCATGTCTGCAGTTGGTTTGTGTGGGTTGCGGCCTCACAGTTTCTTGCAACCTCCGTGCCAGCGCACAAAACTAACTTATATTCAATAACTTACACTGAGCAAGTGAGCAATTGCACACCGGGAGAGAGCGGCTTTTCGTCTGCCGGCGGCGACGAAAGACTCCACAGTCACGCCAACCGACTGACCCAATGATGCTTTTCCTGTCGCTTGGCGGCGACAGGCCTAGGAGTGCGCGGCTATCCTCACCTTGAACATGCCCGGCTCGAGCGCGTGGCGCTCGAGGAGCCGGTAGAACTCCGTCCGGTTCCTGCCGGCCAGGCGCGCCGCCTGGGTGACATTGCCGCCCGTGATCTTGAGGATACGCACGAGGTACTCGCGCTCGAAAGCGCGCCGGGCCTCGTCCAGCGGCGTCAGCGACCCGGAGCCGACATCCAGCGCCTGGCGCACGAGCGCGGCGGGGATCACTTCCGTGGTGGTCAACGCGACCGCGCGCTCCACGACGTTGAGCAACTGGCGCACGTTGCCCGGCCAAGCCGCGCCGACCAGCAACTCCATGGCCTCCGGCGAGAACGCCAGCCGCGGGCGCCCATAGCGCTCGGCGAGGCGCGACAGGAAATGCCCAGCGAGCAGCGGGATGTCCTCGCGCCGCTGGGCGAGCGACGGCAACTCGAGCTTCACGACGTTCAGCCGGTAGTACAGGTCCTCGCGGAACTCCCCCGTGGCGATGCGCTCCTCCAGCTTGCGGTGCGTCGCGGAGATGACGCGCACGTCCACCGGCACCGAATCGTTCGCGCCGACCGGGCGCACGACGCGGTCCTCGAGCGTACGCAGCAGCTTGACCTGCAGCGGCGCCGGCATGTCGCCGACCTCGTCGAGGAACAGCGTTCCGCCTTCGCAGGCCTGGAACAGGCCGCGCCGGTCCTGCACGGCGCCGGTGAACGAGCCCTTCTTGTGGCCGAACAGCTCCGACTCGAGCAGGCCTTCCGGGATCGCGCCGCAGTTGACGGCGATGAACGGCGCGCCCGCGCGCCGGCTTGCGCGGTGAATGGCGCGCGCCAGCAGCTCTTTGCCGGTCCCGCTCGCGCCGAAGATGCATACGCTCGCATCGGACGCGGCCACGCGCTGCGCCTGGCCCAGCAGGGCTTCCATCGCGGCCGAGCGCGTGATGATGTCGGCGCGCCAGTGCGCGGCGCCCTCGGAGCTCGGCGCCGTCGACAGCCGCAGCGCATCGGCGACCGTCTCGAGCAGGATTTTCGGCTCGAACGGCTTGGTGAGAAAGCTGAAGACGCCGCGCCGCGTCGCGGCGACGGCGTCCGGAATGGTGCCGTGCGCCGTAATGATCACCACCGGAAGCGACGGCGCCTGCCGGTGGATGGCGTCGAACAGCCCGAGTCCGTCCATTCCGTGCATGCGCAGGTCCGTGATGACCAGGTGCGGGCGCTTTACCGCCAGGCTGGCAAGCGCGGCATCCGCGGACTCCACCGCCGTGACGGTGTAGCCCGCGGCGCTCAGGCGCATGGACATCAGATGCAGCAGGTCGCGGTCGTCGTCGACCAGCAGGATAGAAGGGACTTCGTGGTTCATGTCTTCACCTTTTCAGAGTTCTGCGGCGCTCTTCGCGCTCCAGGACATCGCGTTCAATCGACTTCAGTGCCTCGAGCTGCTGCTGCAGCGTGTTGGCGCGCTCGGTGGCGCTTTCCTCGCGCCGCGCCGCGCCCTCGGCGCGCTCCTCCGCGACCCGCAGATCGCGCGCCAGCCGCTGCCGCTCCGCGACGCCCGCCGCCAGCAGGCCGGCGAGCTGCGTCAGCGCCGACTCGGGCCGGCGGCCGGCCACAGGCCCGAGCAGCGTCGCGGCCCGCTCCTCGTCCCGCCACGGCGGCGGCAGCGTGGCGAGCATTGCTCCCAACCGCACGCGATTGGCGTCGTCAGGCGTCGCCGCGTACTGCTTTTGCGCCCGCGCCAGGCGCCTGCCCTGCTCTTCGGGCATCGCCCGGGTCGCCTGCACGGTGTCGTCGATGATCTCGCGCACCTGCCGCGTGGCGCTGTCCGCCGGCTGCAGCGCCGCGCAGGCCGCGACCAGCATTGCCAACAGCGGTGCGACCAAGCCTCTCATGCAGCTTCCTGCATGGTGATCGGCACCGGCTTCTTCGGCAGTGTAATACGGAAGTGCCCGCCCGGGCCTTCGGCCACGAGCACGATCCGCCCGCCGTGCGCCTCGACGTACTCGCGCGCGATCGCCAGGCCGAGGCCGCTGCCCGCGACGCGCCCGCCGCCTTTCACGCGGCCGCGGAAGAACGACTCGAAGATCGATTCGCGCTCGACCGCGGGCACGCCGGGGCCGGAGTCGATCACTTCGATCGACACCCCGGCGCCTCCCTCCTGCAGGCGGACCGCGATCGTCCCCCGCTCCGGCGTGAACTTGACCGCATTGCCGAGCAGATTGTCGACGATCGAGCGCAGCTTCTCCGCGTCGGCTTCCAGCACCACCGGCGCGAGCTCCAGCTCGAGGCGCTGGCCCTTGGCGAGCGCCGAGAGCTGGTGCGCGTCGGCGGCCTCGCGCAGCAGGGCATCCAGCCGCACGGTGCGGACATTGAGCAGGGCCGCCGCGTGCAGCGCCCGATGATAGTCCAGCAGGTCCTCGATCAGCCTCTGCAGTTTCACGCTGTTGTCACGCATGATGCCCACCACGGCGCGCTGCGGCGGCGCGAGCGGGCCGGCGACCTGGTCATTGAGCAGCTCGGCGCCCTCGCGCAGCGAAGCAAGCGGGGTTTTCAGCTCATGAGACAGGTTGCGCAGGAATCGGTTCTTCTGCGCCTCGAGCTCGGCCAGCCGCAGCCGCAGCCAGTCCAGGCGCTTGCCGAGGTCGCGCAGGTCCTGCGGCCCGTCGACGCGCACCGGCACGGAAAAATCCGGCCCGCCCAGCTGGCGGATCGAGGCGTCGAGCTGCGCGATCGGGCGGGCGATGGCGCGCGTCAGCACGAGCGCGGCGACCAGGGCGACGGCGATGGAGATCAGCACCAGCGTCAGCAGCCGCTGCTGCACCTCTTCCGCGCTCGCGCGCAGGCGCTCCACTTCCTGGTCGGACACGCGCGAGCTGATCGCCAGGACTTCGTGCGCGCTTTCGGCCAGCTCGCCGACGCGTGTGCGCACCTCGTCGATGCTAGGTCGCCGCTCCGGCGCCGCGGTCAGCAGCTCGTAGAGCATGCGCTCGCGCGCCACGGTGAGATCGAGCGCCGCAAGCTGCCGGCCATCGAGGGGCAGCCGGCCCAGCTCGACGGTCAGCTGCTCGAATCCCTCGTGCAGCCGCGCGAAGTCCTCCATCAGCCCCGCGTCCGGCAGTACCGCGATCTGCTGCGCGAGACGCTCGAGCGACGCAATGCGGTTCACCAGCGAGCGGCTGCCGCGCGCCGCCTGCGCCGCGTTGTACACCGCGCTGCGGCTCTGCTCGGCGAGGTTCTGCGTGCTGCCGGCCGAATAGAGCAACGCGCCCACGAGCGGCAGCGCGACCAGCAGCAGGCCGAAGACGAGCAAGCTGAGAAAGGAGCGCGGATACCGCAGGGCCGGCCCCGGGGAGCCCTCCTGAGGTGCCATATTCTTATAATCTCACGTAAAACACTGTCAGGACGAGCCTTATGTCACACCCCGGTCGGCCGCGCGTGTACCTGGTCGCGGCCGTGGCCGCAAACAGGGTCATTGGCGCAGGCGGCAAGCTGCCCTGGCGCCTGCCCGAAGACCTGCGCCACTTCAAGGCGCTCACCCTCGGCCACCCGGTCATCATGGGGCGCAAGACCTGGGACTCCCTCGCCCTGCGCCCGCTGCCCGGGCGCGAGAACATCGTGGTGACGCGCTCGCCCGGCTACGACGCACCCGGGGCGCACGTGGCGGCTTCGCTGGAGGCGGCGCTCGCGCTCTGCGCCGGCGAGGCGGTGGCATTCGTGATCGGCGGCGGAGAGCTCTACGAGGCGGCGCTGCCGCTCGCCGATGGCCTGGTGCTCACGGAGATCGGCCGCGACTACGCGGGCGATGCGCTGTTCCCGCAGTTCGACCGCACCGAGTGGCGCGAGACGCAGCGCCAGCCCCGGACCGGCGAAGACGGCCTGCGATTCGACTTCGTGCTGTACGAGCGCGCCTAGCCGGCCGCGCGGCCCCCGCGCGTCAGCGCGCGGGCCTGGACTCGAACACGCGCACTTCGGGCAGGGGAAAGCCGTTGAAATTGCTCGCGTACGCGGTCGTGTACGCCCCGGCATTGCGCAGGTAGATGAAATCCCCCTCCTGCAGGTCGGAGGGCAGCGGCTCGTCGCGCATCACGACGTCCACGGAATCGCAGGTCGGGCCGGCGACGTTCCACGCGACGTCGGGGCCGGAGCGGTCCGTGCGGATCTTGTATTTCAGTCCCTCGGTCGTCTCGATCACGCCGCCGAACAGGCCCGCGTCCCAGTGCATCCAGCGCTTGCCGGCGCGCGTCGCGGTGCCGAGCACGCGACACACGAAGTAGCCGGCGTCCGACACCAGGTACCGCCCCGGCTCGGCGATGACCTGCACGTCTTCGGGGAACGCCTGCAGCGCCTCATTGATGACCGCGCCGATCACCTCGATCGACGGAATGGGTTTGACGTGGCGCACGGGAAACCCGCCGCCGATATCCAGCAACCGCGGCTTGAGTCCCGCCTTCAGCATGACGTCGAAGACCGAGCGCGCCCTCTCGATGCCGACGCGCCAGTTCTCCGGGTTGCGGCACTGCGAGCCCGCGTGGAACGTCACACCGGCCAGGTCGGCGCCCAGCTTCGCCGCCGCGGCGATGATCTCCCGGGCCTCGCCCGCGCCCGCGCCGAACTTGCCCGACAGCGGCCAGTCGCTGCCGATGTTGGGCGTGGCAATGCGCAGGTAGAGGCTCGCTGCCGGATCCACGGCATGCATGCGGCGCAGCTCGTCGACGCTGTCGACGACGAACCAGCGCACGCCCTTCGCCGCCGCGTAGGCGTCGGCTTCCCGGGCACGCATGGGATTGGAGAAGAACACTTCGGCCGCCGGCACGCCAAGCCCGAGCAGCAGGTCCAGCTCGGCCGTGGAGGCGATCTCGAATCCCGCGCCCTCCTGCACCAGAACCTTGAGGACGCGCCGGTCCGGGTTGGCCTTGACCGCGTAGTGCGGGCGCACGCGCGGCATGGCCGCGCGAAAGCGGCGCAGCTTCTCGCGCACGATGGCGGTGTCGATGATCAGGAAGGGCCGCGTGTACTTCTGCCGCGCGGCCGCGCGGACGATCTCGAAGTCGAGGCTGACTTCGGGATGGGTGTCGAAGAGCTGTTCTTGCGGAACTGCGTTCTGCTGCCTGTTGCGGGCCAGACTGCCGGGGCGATCGCCCATCAGGGTTCTCCCAGGATGCGCTAGGTCTCAGGAATGTCGCGTACCACGACGTCGTAGATCCGTTGCGAGTTTCTCTGGCCTGTCATGATGACCTCCCCCAAGTAGTTCGTTGACCCGACAGGGAAAACTTCGCGCCGATTATAGGGATGACCCCCCGCGAGTCAAGGGCTTTGTGACAGAAATTTGCGCGTCCTGCTGGGGCGGCGCCACACCCGCGCTTGAGAAACCACCATAGCTGGTGGTGGCAAGCGCTCGTACTACTAGGTTTTGCGCTTCAGATGCGCGGCAGCGTGACGCCCTGCTGGCCCTGGTACTTGCCGCCGCGGTCGCGGTACGACGTCTCGCAGACCTCGTCGGACTCGAGAAAGATCACCTGCGCGCAGCCCTCGCCCGCGTAGATCTTGGCGGGCAGCGGCGTAGTGTTGGAGAACTCGAGCGTCACATGCCCTTCCCACTCCGGCTCGAGCGGCGTGACGTTGACGATGATGCCGCAGCGGGCATACGTGGACTTGCCCAGGCAGATGGTGAGCACGTTGCGCGGAATGCGGAAAAACTCCACGGTGCGCGCCAGCGCGAAGGAGTTGGGCGGGATGATGCACACCTCGCCCTTGAAGTCGACGAAGGACTTGGCGTCGAAGGCCTTGGGATCGACGATGGTCGAGTTGATGTTGGTGAAGATCTTGAATTCGTCGGAGCAGCGGATGTCGTAGCCGTAGCTCGAGGTGCCGTAGGACACCACGCGCCGGCCTCCGACCTCCTTCACCTGGCCGGCCTCGAACGGCTCGATCATGCCCTTGGCCGCCATGCGGCGGATCCACTTGTCGGACTTGACGCTCATCGCCCCGCCCGCTACGTGTTCTGCACCACGATGTTGGGGAACTTCGAGGTCATGTCCTTCTGCAGCTCGGCGACCCTGACAGCGCAACGCCGGGCGATGCGGCGATAGATCTCCGCCGCCCGGCCCTCGGGATCCGATACCACGGTGGGCTTGCCGGAGTCCGCCTGCTCGCGGATCGACTGGTCCAGAGGCAGCTGCCCGAGCAGCTCGGTGCCGTAGTCCTTGCACATGCGCTGCGCGCCGCCCGCGCCGAAGATGTGGCTCTCGTGGCCGCACTTCGGGCAGATGTGGACGGACATGTTCTCCACCACGCCCAGGATCGGAATGCCGACCTTCTCGAACATCTTCAGGCCCTTGCGCGCGTCGATGAGCGCGATGTCCTGCGGCGTCGTGACGATGACGGCGCCGGTCACCGGCACCTTCTGCGCGAGCGTCAGCTGGATGTCGCCGGTGCCCGGCGGCAGATCGACGACCAAGTAGTCGAGGTCGCGCCAGCGCGTGTCCTTGAGGAGCTGCTCGAGCGCCTGCGTCACCATGGGCCCGCGCCAGACCATGGGCGTGTCCATGTCGATCAGAAAGCCGATGGAGATCGCCTGCAGGCCGTGCCCGACCATCGGCTCGAGCGACTTGCCGTCGCTGGATTGCGGGCGGCCGGCGATGCCGAGCATCATCGGCTGCGAAGGGCCGTAGATGTCGGCGTCCAGGATACCGACACTCGCGCCTTCCGCGGCCAGCGCCAGGGCCAGATTGACGGCGGTCGTGCTCTTGCCGACGCCGCCCTTGCCCGATGCCACCGCGATGATGTTCTTGATGCCCGGCACGAGCTTCACGCCGCGCTGCACGGAGTGCGAGACGACCTTCGAGGCCATCCTGACGACGGCGCCCGCCGCACCCGCTTGCTTCAGGGCCGCGGTCACTTCCCGGCGCAGGGGCTCGAACTGGCTGCGGCCCGGGTAGCCGAGCTCGATGTCCACCTCGACGTCGGCGCCGGTGACCTTGATGGCCTTGACCGCGCGCGCGCTGACGTAGTCCTTGCCGGTATTGGGATCGACGAGCGCGCCGAGCGCGCTCCTGACATCTGCTTCGCTGAGTGCCATGACGGGAATTTGCGGAATTTCGCCGGTAGTTTACCTAAAACACGGATAAAATTGCGTTTTTTCGTGCCTGCCGATGAGCCGACGCCGCATTTTCGTCACCACCGCGTTGCCCTACGCGAACGGCCCTTTCCACATCGGCCACATCATGGAGTACATCCAGGCCGACATCTGGGTCCGCTTCCAGCGCATGCGCGGCCACGAGGTGCATTTCGTCGGCGCCGATGACGCGCACGGCGCGCCCATCATGCTGGCCGCGGAGAAGGCGGGCAAGTCGCCGGAGGCTTTCGTCGCCGGCATCGCGGCGGGCCGCAAGGCCTACCTCGACGGCTTCCACCTGCGCTTCGACAACTGGCATTCCACCCATTCCCCGGAGAACACAGCGCTGTCGCAGGACATCTACCTGCGGCTCAAGCGCGCCGGTCTGGTAGACCGGCGCCCGGTCGAACAGTTCTACGACCCCGTGAAGAACATGTTCCTCGCCGACCGCTACATCAAGGGCGAGTGCCCGAACTGCGGGGCCAGGGACCAGTACGGGGACGCCTGCGAGAACTGCAGCGCCGCGTACGCCGCGACCGACCTGAAGAACCCGTACTCGACCCTGTCCGGGGCGAAGCCGGTCCTGAAGACCTCCGAGCACCACTTCTTCCGGCTTTCCGACCCCCGGTGCAAGGCGTTCCTCAAGCAATGGCTGGAAGCGCCCGGCCGCCTGCAGCCGCAGGTCGTCAACAAGGCAAAGGAGTGGCTCGAGGGCGAGGGCGACAAGGCGCTCGGCGACTGGGACATCTCGCGCGATCCGCCCTACTTCGGCATCCGCATCCCGGAGCTCGACGACGAGAAGTACCTGTACGTGTGGCTGGACGCGCCGATCGGCTACCTCGCCAGCTTCAAGCACTACTGCGCGCGCACCGGCCTGGACTTCGAGGGCTTCCTGCAGGCGCCGGACACCGAGCAGGTGCACTTCATCGGCAAGGACATCATCTACTTCCACACCCTGTTCTGGCCGGCGATGCTGCACTTCGCCGGCAGGCCCTACAAAGTCCCTGACCACGTCTACGTGCACGGCTTCATCACGGTATCGGGCGACAAGATGTCCAAGTCGCGCGGCACCGGCATCAGCCCGCTGCGCTATCTCGAGCTCGGCATGAACCCGGAGTGGCTGCGCTACTACATCGCCGCCAAGCTCAACGCGCACGTCGAGGACATCGACTTCAGCCCGGAGGACTTCCTCGCCCGCGTGAACAGCGACCTGGTGGGCAAGTTCGTCAACATCGCCAGCCGCTGCGTGCCGTTCATCACCAAGCGCTACGGCGGCAAGCTGCGCGGCGTGGCGCTGAAAAAGGACACCGGCGCCGACGTCGCCTCCACGGTCAGGCACGCAGCACCCGAGATCGCCGCCGCTTACGATGCCCGCGAGTTCGGCAAGGCGATCCGCCGCATCATGGAGCTCGCCGACGAGGTGAACCGCTTCGTGGACGCCGAGAAACCCTGGGAGCTTGCCAGGCAGCCCGGCCACGAGTCGCGCCTGCACACCGTGTGCTCGGAGGCGATCGAGGCGTTCCGCTTTCTCGCCATCCTGCTGGCGCCGGTGCTGCCGCGCACGGCGGAATCGGCCGCGCAGCTGCTCGGGGTGAAGCCTTTCCAGTGGCACGACCTGGAGAAGTTCCTGGGCGAAGGGCACGCGATCGCCGAATACCGGCACCTGCTGACGCGCGTCGAGGCGAAACAGCTCGACCAGCTCTTCGATCTGCAGTCCGTGCCCCAGTCCGCCGCGCCGCAGCGCCACGCCGAGAAGCAGCAGCACACCGCCAGGGAGAAAGCCGTGAGCGACACCATCACCATAGAGGACTTCAACAAGCTCGACCTGCGCGTGGCGCGCATCGAGCGCGCCGAGCTGGTCGAGGGCGCCGACAAGCTGCTCAGGCTCACGCTGGATCTCGGCGGGCCGGCGCGCACGGTATTCGCCGGCATCAAGTCGGCCTACGACCCCGCGCAGCTCGAAGGCAGGCTGGCCGTGGTGGTCGCCAATCTTGCGCCGCGCACCATGAAGTTCGGCGTGTCCGAGGGCATGGTGCTGGCGGCCTCCGGCGAGGGCCCGGGCATCTTCCTCATCGCCCCGGACGCCGGAGCGCTTCCAGGCATGCGCGTAAAATGAACGCAGCGCGCTGCACCGCCGACCAAGGATGATCGAACAGCCCAGCCGCACGCTCGTCTGCAGCATCGTCTTCCTCGACATCGTCGACTACTCGACGAAGCCGGTCGCCGAGCAGCTGATGCTCAAGCAGGCGTTCAACAAGCTGCTCGGCGCCGCAATGGAACACGTGCCGCCGCGGGATCGCGTGGTGCTCGACACGGGGGACGGCGCCGGCATCACCTTCCTCGGCGATCCGGAGGACGCGCTGTTCGTCGCCATGTCGTTGCGCGCGGCGGCGCGCGCGGAGGCGACCGGCGCCATCTCGGTGCGCATCGGCATCAACCTCGGCCCGGTGCGCCTGGTCAAGGACATCAACGGCCAGATGAACATCATCGGCGACGGCATCAACGTCGCGCAGCGCGTCATGACCTTCGCGCAGTCCGGCCAGCTGCTGGTGTCACGTTCCTTCTACGAGGTCGTGTCCTGCCTGTCGCTCGACTACGCAAGCCTGTTCAGCTATGTCGGCGCGCGCACCGACAAGCACGTGCGCGAACACGAGGTGTATTCCGTCGGCATCGGCACCGAGGCGGCACGGCGCGTCATTGAAACGGGCACGCGGCGCATGACGCCCACGCGCCGGCGCACGCGGCTGATCGGCGAGCTGGGTCACGCGCGGCCCTTCGGCGTGCACCGGCTGGCGCTGATCGCCGCGCCGCTCGCGTTCATCCTCCTGGTCGGCGGTGGCGTCGCCGTGCGCGCGCAGATGCACTTGCCGCCGCTTGCACTGCAGACGGCACCGGCACCCGCCAAAGCTTCCACCGCCCCGAAGGAAAGGCCGAGAGCCGCGCCCGCGGCGCAGCCGATCAGCAGACCGCCGTCCAAGCGCGAGCCCACGGCCGAGCAAACCGCACGCGCCGAGCCCGGGAAAACCGCGGCAGCGGCGCTGGTGGCCACGGGCACGGTGCAGCTGTCGATCCTGCCCTGGGGCGAGGTCTTCGTGGACGGCAAGAGCCGGGGCGTGAGTCCGCCGCTGCGCACCCTGGAGATGCCCGCCGGCGCGCACACCATCGAGGTGCGCAATACCTCGTTCCCGGCGTACACGAAGCGCATCGACGTGCGCTCAGGCAAGTCGGTCCGCATCAGCCATCGCTTTCGCTGATCGGGCGGTCGCGGTATCTTCCGCCCGAGGCCTCAGGGGGACCATGCGAAAACGCGACCGCGCATCCTGGAACATCGCGCCATGAGGCGAGGATTGGCCCTCGCCCTCGCGGCGGCGGCGCTGCTGCTCGCGGGCTGCCAGACCGAGCCGTTTCGCACCATCCACGCGGACTTCAAGCGCGCGTTCGGCGGCGCCAAGGGCGAGCCGGCATTGAAGGCCGGCATCCAGCAGTACGAGGAAGGCCGCTACGCCGACGCGGCGCGCCAGCTGCAAGCGGCGATCAGCCAGGGGCTGAGCACGCCGGACGAAGTGCGCGCGCACAAGTATCTGGCGTTCATCCACTGCGTGTCCGACCGCGTCGCCGCGTGCCGCGAGGAGTTCCGCAAGGCACTGAGCCTCAACCCGGGCCTGGAGCTCAGTGCGGCGGAAGCCGGCCACCCGATCTGGGGGCCGGTGTTCCGCGCGGTCAAGGCCGGGCGCTAGCCGCGATGCCCACGCAGACGCTCGGCCGCTTCGAGGTGCTCGCCGAAATCGGCCGCGGCGCCATGGGCATCGTCTATAAGGCCAAGGACCCGATGCTCGAGCGCACGGTCGCCATCAAGACCATCAACATGGCGATGGACCGCGACGGCGCCGAGATGTACGAGAAGCGCTTCTACCAGGAGGCGCGCGCCGCCGGCGGGCTCAATCATCCGAACATCGTCACTGTCTACGACATCGGCAAGACGGACACGGAATGCTACATGGCGATGGAGTACATCGAGGGCGCCGAGCTGCGCTCGCTGCTGCTGCCCGGCAAGCCGCTGCCGGTGGCCCGCGCCCTGTCCATCGCCGCCCAGGTGGCCGAGGGCCTCGCCTACGCGCACGAGCGCGGCGTGGTCCATCGCGACATCAAGCCCGCGAACATCATGGTGCCGGAGAGCGGGGCCGTGAAGATCACCGATTTCGGCATAGCCCGCATGCGCACCTCCAGCGTGCAGACGCAGACCGGCATGATGATGGGCTCGCCGAAGTACATGTCGCCCGAGCAAGTGATCGGCAAGCGCGCCGACCATCGCGCCGACATCTTCTCGCTCGGCGTCATCCTGTACGAGATGCTGACGGGCGCCGCGCCGTTCACGGGTGAGAGCGTCAATGCGGTCATGTACCAGATCGTCAACTTCGTGCCGCCGGCGCCCAGCGCCGTCAATCCGGCCGCGCCGGCGGCGCTGGACACCATCGTCGCGCGCATGCTGGCGAAATCGCTCGACGAGCGCTACCACAGCGCCGCCGAAGTGGCCCGCGGGCTGCGCGAATGCGAGCTGCAGACGCAGGGCGTGCTGAGCACGACGTCGACCCTGCCCTTGGGCGCCCTGGCGCCCGGGGCGACGACGGCAGTCGTGGACACGGACGTGAAGACGGCGGTGCTGTCGCAGACCGTCGAGCGCTCGCGCCGCGTGCGGGAAGACGCGACGCCGGAGCCTGCGCCTGCACGCGGGCTGTCGCGCACGTTCGATTCGCTGGAAGCCACCCAGCGGCTGGTGGCGCTGAGCGACGCGACGCGCGGCGCCGACCCGTCAGCCAGCACGATGCCGCTCAGCATGCAGACCGCGGCCGCGTTCGCCGGCGGCTGGAAGCCGCGCGATACGGTGGTGGTGGCGGCGGGCACGCTCGCCGGGCTGCTCGCCGCGGCGGCGATCGTCCTGCTCTAGGTCAGGACCTGCCGCCGCAACTGGCGGGCATCGAGGTGATCGGGTAGCCGCGGCAGTTCCACGTGATGGCGCCGCCCTGCTGGGTGGGCGTGAGCGAGACCTCGATCGCGTTCTTTTCGTTCCAGCCGCGGATCGCGCCGTTCAGCTCCACGATCCACTTGAACTCGCCGTGCTTCGGGTCCATGCGCGCGGGCACCTTGATGTCCTTGCCGGCGCCGGCCAGCTTGCCGCTCTGCTTCGCCGCCGCCTCCACCTGCTGCCGTGCACCGTCCGCACCGGAAATCAGCGACTGCGCCGCCTCGCGGGCCTCGCTGCCCGCCATCTGCGGCAACACCACCGCCACGGCGATGAATCCGGCAAGCGCAAGAACCGCGACGACGATCAACGTGGCGCGCATCGGGAATTCTCCATGTGTGCCAATGCCCTACCCATACCGGATGCAAGGATAAAATTTGCGCGAGCTTACCATGGAGTCCCGGGGCTTTCACGGCACCGGGGTCCAGGCGGGGGAGATTTTGCAAGTTCGCACAATGCACCTGCGCATTCGTGGCCTCGTGCAGGGCGTCGGCTACCGCGACGCGCTGTGCCGCGAGGCAGCGCGGCTGGGCGTCACCGGCTGGGTGCGCAATTGCTCGAACGGCGACGTCGAGGCGCTCGCGCAAGGCAGCGACGCCGCGCTCGATGCGCTGCACTCCTGGGCGCGCCGCGGCCCGCCTGCGGCGCGCGTCGAGCAGGTGGAGCGCGGTCCGGGGCCGCAGGAGCACCTGCGCAATTACGCCCGCTTCGAGCGCTGGCCGACGGTCTGATCGCGCCGCCGCAGCGCCATCATCGCGGAGAACGTCCACGGACGGCAGGCGAGCAGCAGGCCCACGCCCTCGCGGCGCCTGGCCGGCAGCGTCGAGTCCACCTCCGCGAGCTCGTTGAATTCCGCCGCCAGGCGCTCGAGGCGGCGGCGCAGCATGGCCGCCGAGCCCGGCGACAGGTCGCGCGCCTCGAAGCGCAGGAGTTCAAGCGGCCCGCGAAACGGCGAGCGCAAGAACTCGGTCGTGACGCGCAGTCCGTAGGCCTTCTTCACCGGTCCGCCCGGCCGCCACACGAAGTCCTTTGCCACACGCAGCCTGACCCGCTCGCCCGCGTCCCAGTCGATCAGGCGGGCGCGGTCGAACTTGGCGAGCGCGAGCGTGAGCTCGGTGCGGGTGATCTCGAAATCCTCGACGACGTCGGCGAAGCTCCAGCCGTTGAGCAGCAGCCAGAACACCGACAGCAGCCGCTCGTCGCTCGCCAGCAGCTCCTCCTGGGGGAGGCTCAACTCCCGCGCCTGGTCCTCGCCGCCGCGCGCCATGCGCGCGACCTCCACGAGATCCAGCTCGAGCACGCGCAGGATGCTCTCGATGCGCGCCAGGGTGAACGTGCCGCGCGAGAACATGCGCTTGACGCTCGCCTCCGACAGGCGCAGCTCGCGCGCCAGCGCGGCGTAGGTCATGCCGCGCGCCCGCAGGCACCTTTTCAGCGCATCGACGAATCGCGCGGCAAGCGGCATGGTCGCGGCCCGGTTCCCCTGGTGTCCGGCAGCGGTACGGCCGGTATCGTAAGCCGAGACTTCCCGTTTTGGGCATTGCGATGCAGCAATCGGTGCGCCAACAATCGCGGCACCTTCACCACGGGACATCGACATGCTCGCCGCCACCTCCAGCGACGTACTTTCGCCCCCCGCCCTGTACTCCGCGGAGGATCTGTGCCGCGCCGTGCGCGCCGCGTCGGCCGATGCATGGCGCGCCGGATCGCGCGGCCTCGACCGCGTGCTGCACCACGACGCCGACCGCGCGCTGCTGGAAGTCCAGGCGAGCGTGCCCTGGAACTCACTGTTGCGCTTTTCCGGGACGCAGGGACTGAGCGGCACGGTCGGCGAGAGCGTGGCCGAAAACCGCCTCGGGCCGGACGGGCGGCCCATGGTGGCGCACGTGCACGCGCTCACGCTCGCCACGGCGGACGGGCAGTTGCGGCGCGCCAGCCGCGAGCACTCGCCCGAGCTGTTCCGGCTGGCCGTCGGCGGCTTCGGCGCTTTCGGGCCCTTTTACAGCGTGACGCTCGACCTCGCCTCGTGGGAGCGCTCGGCAGCGTCCAGCTGCGCGCCCGCGCGTTTCGAGTTGCCACCGACGGACGCTGCGGGCACGCCGCACGTCGTCGAGCTGCTGCTGCCGCCCGGGCGCAGCGATGCGCTGGCCGTGCGCGCGCGTGACCTGGTCGCCGAACGCCGCTGCGCCCTGGTGAGCATGGAAGCGAGACGGGTCCAGCCGGAAGACGTCACTTTCTTGCGCTGGGCGCGACGCGAATGGGCATCGCTGCGCATCGAGTACCACTCGCGCCCCACGCTGGGGGCAAGCGTGGCGGCGGCGCAACTCTCCCGCCGGATGCTCGATCTCGCCGTCGAGGCCGGCGGCGCGTTCCTGCCGAGCCTGCTGCCGATCGCCTCCCGCGCGCAGGCCGAAGCCTGCTACCCGATGCTGGCGCAGTTCATCGCCGAGAAACGCAGGCTCGATCCGGCGGAACGCATCACCCCGCCCTGGTACCGGAGTGTCTTTCGTGCCTGGCACGCCGCGCCGTGCCGCGTGCGCTTCGCCAAGGCCTAGGCCGTCCCGGCGTACACGACCTGGACGTTCTCGGGCGCGAGCCAGTCGCCCAGGTGCTCGAGCAGCTGGCCGTCGGGGCGCACGCGCCAGGCATCGCCGAGCGCGACCTCGCAGGCCGCCGCGGCATTCTCGTAGTGCACCACCACCGGGCAGGCCCCTTCCGCCCGGAACGGCGCGAGCAGCTCGCGCAGGCGCCCGGCATCAGACCGCCCGTTCATCTCGAGACGCAGGCGGCTGGCGAAGCGCATGCGCAGGCCGGCGAGATCGTAGAGCTCCTCCGCGGTGACGCGCAGCCCGCCGGCGAACTCGTCGCGCTGCACCTTGCCCTGGACGACGAGCAGCGCGTCTTCCTTGAGCTTGTCGCGGTGCCGCTCGAACAGCTCGTTGAACACCGAGAGCTCGATCTGCGCGCTGCCGTCGTCCAGCACGACCACCATCATGCGGCCGCGACGCGTCATCTGCACGCGCGCCGCGGCGACCACCCCGGCAAGCCACACGCGATGCTCCGCGGGCTGCAATTGCGCGAGCGGCACGCGCGGAAAGCCGGCGATCTCGCGCTCGTGGACGGAAAACAGGTGCCCCGACAGCGTGAAGCCGAGGGCGGCCTTCTCCTCCATCAGCTTCTGCCGCAGATCCCAGGGCTTGGCGTCGATCAGCGCGTCGCCGGCTCCCGCCGTCAGGTCGGCGTCGCCGAACAGGCTGACCTGGGATGCCTGCCGCTCGCATTGCTCGGCGGCCTCCAGCGCGCGGCCGACACTCGCCAGCAGGCTGGCGCGGTTCGCCTCGAGCGCGTCCAGTGCGCCAGCGCGCACCAGAGACTCGATCACGCGTCGATTGACGATGCGCTTGTCGACGCGCCGGCACAGGTCGCCCAGCCCGGCGAACGGCCCCTCACGCCGGGCCACGAGGATCGCGCCGATCGCCGACTCTCCCGTGCCGCGCACCGCGCCCAGCCCGTAGCGGATGGTCTTCGCGTCCACGGGCACGAAACGGTACTCGGAGGCATTGACATCCGGCGGCAGCACCGCGAGGCCGTTGGCGACGGCGTCGTCGCGGAACTGCCGCACCTTGTCCGTGTCGTCCATGACGAGCGACAGGTTGGCCGCCATGAACGCCGCCGGGCGATGCGCCTTCATGTATGCGGTCTGGTAGGCGAGCAGCGCGTAGGCCGCGGCATGCGAGCGGTTGAAGCCGTAGCCGGCGAACTTCTCCATCAGGTCGAAGAGCTGCGTCGCCTTGCCGCGCGACAGCCCGTTCTTCTCCGCGCCCGACACGAAGACGTCGCGCTGCTGCGCCATTTCCTCGGCCTTCTTCTTGCCCATCGCGCGCCGCAGCAGGTCCGCGCCGCCCAGTGTGAGGCCGCCGATCACCTGACCGATCTGCATCACCTGCTCCTGGTACACCATGATGCCGTACGTCGGGCTGAGAATCGGCTGCAGGCGCGCGTCGAGGTACTCGACGCGCTCGCGGCCGTGCTTGCGCGCGATGAAGTCCGGGATGAGATCCATGGGGCCCGGGCGGTACAGGGCGACCAGGGCGATCACGTCCTCGAAGCGGTCGGGCCGCGCGCGCTTGATGAGATCGCGCATGCCCCGCGATTCCAATTGGAAGACCGCGGTGGTGTTGCCCGAGGAGAGCAGCTGGTAGGTCGTCTTGTCGTCCAGCGGCACGCGCTCGAGCGCAAAATCCGGCTCACCCATCGCGCGCACGTAGCGCTCGGCCCAGTCGAGGATGGTGAGCGTCGTCAGGCCGAGGAAATCGAACTTCACCAGCCCGACGGCCTCGACGTCGTCCTTGTCGAGCTGCGAGATGACGTTGGTGCCGCCCTCGGCGGCGTACAGGGGGCAGAAGTCCGTGAGCTTGCCCGGCGCGATCAGCACGCCTCCCGCATGCATGCCGACGTTGCGCGTCAGGCCTTCCAGCTTCTCGCCGAGCGCCAGCAGCTCGCGCACCTCGTCCTCCTTCTGCTCGCGCTGCGCGAGCATCGGCTCCATCTCGCGCGCCTCGGCGAGCGTGATGGTGCGCCCGGGCTGCACCGGGATCAGCTTCGCGATCTGGTCGCAGAAGTTGTAGCCCAGGTCGAGCACGCGCCCGCAGTCGCGCACCACGGCGCGCGCCGCCATGGTGCCGAACGTGGCGATCTGCGAGACGCTGTCCGCGCCGTACTTGTGCCGCACGTAGTCGATCACGCGGTCGCGCCCGTCCTGGCAGAAGTCGATGTCGAAATCCGGCATCGACACGCGTTCCGGGTTGAGGAAGCGCTCGAACAGCAGGTCGTAGGTGATCGGGTCGAGGTCGGTGATGCCCAGCGAATAGGCGACCAGCGAGCCCGCCCCGGAGCCGCGCCCCGGCCCGACCGGCACGCCGTTCGCCCGCGCCCAGTTGATGAAGTCGGCGACGATCAGGAAGTAGCCGGCGAAGCCCATCTGGATGATGGTGCGGATCTCGAAATCCAGACGCTGGCGGTAGCCGGGCGCGGCGCGCTCGCGTGCCGCCGCATCGGGGAACCGCTTGTCGAGGCGCGCGGCGAGCCCGCGCTCGGCCTGCTGGCGCAGGTACTGGTCGAGGGTGACGCCGGGCGGCGTAGGGAAGGCGGGCAGGCGGCTGCGCCCGAGATCGATCTGCAGGTTGCAGCGGCGCGCGATCTCGACCGCGTTGTCGAGCGCCTGCGGCAAGTCGGCAAACAGCCGCGCCATCTCCTCCTGCGACTTGAAGTACTGCTCGGGCGTGAACAGCCGGGGACGGCGCTGGTCGCCGAGCACGTAGCCCTGCGCGATGCACACGCGCGCCTCGTGCGCCTTGAAATCCTCCGGCGCGAGGAACTGCACCGGATGCGTCGCCACCACCGGCAGCGCGAGGCGTGTGGCGAGCGCCACCGTTCCGGCGACGAGCGCTTCGCCGTTGGCGATGCCGGCACGCTGTACCTCAAGGTAGAAACGCCCGGGGAACAGTGCCGCCCAGTCGCACGCCGCGCGTTCCGCCGCCACCGCGTTGCCCGAGGCGAGCGCCTGCCCGACGTCGCCCGCCGCCGCGCCGGAGAGCGCGATCAGGCCGTCGTTGGCCTGCTCGCGCAGCCACTCGCGCGCGATCTCGGCGCGGCCGCGGCGCTGGTTCCTCAGCCAGGCGCGCGACAGCAGCTCGCAGAGGCGCAGGTAGCCCGCGCGCGACGCGCACAGCAGCAGCAGGCGCGCCGGCTTGTCGGCGTCGGTGTCGTTGCGAATCCAGCAATCGGCGCCAATGACCGGCTTGACGCCGGCGGCACGCGCCTCGCGGTAGAACTTCACCATGCCGAACACGTTGGCGCTGTCGGTGAGCGCCAGCGCGGGCATGCCGTCGCGCGCCGCGCGCTTCACCGCCGCGTCGATGCGGACGATGCCGTCCGTCACCGAGTATTCGCTGTGCAGCCTCAGGTGGACGAAGCGAGGAGCAGGCATGGGAAGCGGCGAAAGTTTACCATCCGCCGATGCGCGCCCCGGCCCTCGCCGCCCTCTTCGCCGGCGCAACGTGCATCGCGCTCTCGCCGATCTGGGTGCGCGTCGCGGACGTCGGCCCCACGGCGAGCGCGTTCTGGCGCGTCGCGCTCGCAGTGCCGCTGCTCTGGGCGGTCGCCGCCTTCCTGCCGCGCGCGCAGCGCGCGCACAGCGCGCGCGAGCGCCGCCTGCTGGCCGCCGCCGGGCTCGCCTTCGCCGGCGACCTCGCCTTCTGGCACTGGTCGATCCAGGCGACTTCGGTCGCCAACGCCACGCTGCTCGCCAACCTGTCGTCCATCTTCGTCACGCTCGCCGCGTGGCTGCTGTGGCGCGAGCGGCCGCGCGCGCAGTTCCTCGTCGGGCTCACGCTCGCGCTCGCCGGCGTGGCGCTGCTCGTGCGCGCGAGCCTCGGCTTCTCGCCGGGCGCGTTGCTCGGCGACGGCTTCGGCGTGGTCACCGCCATGTTCTACGCCTGGTACCTGCTGACCGTGAAGCGCCTGCGCGACCTGGGGGCCGCCACGCTGCGCCTGATGGCCGTCACCACGACGCTCACCGCCTTGATCCTGCTGCCGGTCGCGCTCGGCTCCGGCGAGGCGATGCTGCCAGCGGGGCTGCAGGGCTGGCTCGTGCTCCTCGGCTTGGCCTGGATCACGCACGCGGGCGGCCAGGGCCTCATCACCTACGCACTTGCGCACCTGCCGGCGGCGTTCTCCTCGGTGGGGCTGCTGCTGCAGCCGGTGCTCGCGACGGCGTTCGCGTGGGTGCTGCTGGCGGAGCCGCTCGGCGCGCTGCAGTTCGCGGGCGGGGCGGTGGTGCTGGTGGGCATCTATCTGGCGCACCGCGGAGCGAAAGGCGCAGAATAGGCGCGCCGCCACCGCGAGCAGCGATCACAAGGAGGCAACCATGACAGTCAAGCGCAAGGTCAAGGCGAAGGCCAAACCCAAACGCCGCAAGGTCGCGGCCAAGCGGCCGGCGGCGCGCAGGAAGGTCGCACCGAGGAAGGCCGCACCGCGCGCCAGGAAGCCGGCGCGCAAGACGGCGGCCAAGCGCCCCGCGCCGAAGCGGCGCGCCGCGCCCCGCACGGTCAAACCCCGGGTCGCGCCCGCACCGGCGCCTGCGCCGGTGGCCCCGGGCGAGCGCATCGGCGTGGTCACGCACTACTACGGCGAGCCCAGGGTGGCGGTCGTCAAGCTCGAATCGGGCCCGCTACGCGTGGGCGACACGATCCATATCCGCGGCCACACCACCGACTTCGCGCAGCGCGTGGATTCCCTGCAGATCGAGCACGCCGTGGTGCAGGAAGTCGGGCCGGACGACGACTTCGGCCTCAAGGTGGTCGAGCACGTGCGCGAGCACGACGTCGTCTACAAGGTGAAGTGATCCGCGCCCCCGGCGCGGGTCAGACGACGATCGCGTCCGCCTCGCCCTTGCCCTTCTCGACGGTGCCGATCTCGTAGACCGTCTCGCCCAGCGCGCGCAGCTTCGCGGCCGCGCGCCTGGCGTCGGCCGCCGCCACGACGGCGACCATGCCGATGCCGCAGTTGAACACGCGGTGCATCTCCGGCTCCGCGACGCCGCCCTGCTCCTGCAGCCAGCGGAAAAGCGCGGGGCGCGGCCACGCATCGCCGCGGATCACCGCGCGCGTGCCCCTGGGCAGCGTGCGCGGCACGTTGCCGACCAGGCCGCCGCCCGTGATGTGCGCCATGCCTTTCACGGTCACCGCGCGCATGAGCTTGAGCATCGGCCGCACGTAGATGCGTGTGGGCGCCATCAGCGCATCGAGCATCGCGGCTGGCGGCCGGGCGCGCTCCAGGATCCGGCGAATCAGCGAATAGCCGTTGGAATGCGCGCCGCTGGAGGCGAGCCCCAGCAGGACGTCGCCGGGCCTGATCGACTTGCCAGTCACGATTCCGCGGCGCTCGACCACGCCGACGCAGAAGCCGGCGAGGTCGTACTCGCCTTCCGGATACATGCCGGGCATCTCCGCCGTTTCGCCGCCGATCAGGGCGCAGCCGGCGAGCTCGCAGCCGCGCGCGATGCCTTTCACCACCTGCGCCGCGACGCGCGTATCGAGCTTGCCGCAAGCGAAGTAATCGAGGAAGAAGAGCGGCTCGGCGCCCTGCACCAGCACGTCGTTCACGCTCATCGCCACCAGGTCGATGCCGACGGTGTCGTGACGGCCGAGCGCGAAGGCGAGCTTGAGCTTCGTGCCCACGCCGTCGGTGCCGGAGACAAGTACCGGCTGCCGGTACTTGCGCGGAATGCGGCACAGCGCGCCGAAGCCGCCGATTCCCGCCAGCACCTCGGGCCGCAGCGTGCGCCGGGCGAACGGCTTGATCGCCTCAACCAGCGCATCGCCCGCGTCGATGTCGACGCCGGCGTCGCGGTAGGAGAGCGGGTCGGCCATGCTAGAGTTTGCCGTTTGCCGCGCGATTCTACTTGAGATGCCCGCGGCGCTCCCCGCCCAAATGCCAAAGTGACGCGGCAACTCGCGCTTCCGATCCAGCCGCCGCCCGAGCCGACGCTCGACAACTTCGTGCCCGGCGCCAATGCCGAGCTGCTCGCGCGCCTGCGCGCGCTCGCCGCCGGGCAACACGCCGACGCGGTGCTCTACCTGTGGGGCGCGCCCGGCAGCGGGCGCAGCCATCTGCTCAGGGCGTGCGCAGGCACGGGCGTGCAGGTGGCCGACGACGTCGAGCGCCTGGACGATGCCGGGCAGGTCGCGCTGTTCCACGCCATCAACCGCGCGCGCGAATCCGGCGGCACGGTGCTGGCGGCGGGTGCGCGGCCGCCGGCGCAGCTGCCGCTGCGCGAGGACCTGCGCAGCCGGCTCGCCTGGGGGCTGGTGTACGAGGTGCGCGCGCTGACCGACGACGAGCGCGGCCTCTACCTGCTCGGCGAGGCGGCGCGGCGCGGCCTGCGGCTGTCCGACGACGTGGCGGAATATTTGCTGGCGCACGTGCGCCGCGACGTGGCGTCGCTCGGCGCGATCCTCGATCATCTCGACCGGACCTCGCTCGAGCTGCGCCGGCCGGTGACTCTGCCCCTGGTGCGCGAGGCGCTGCGCGACCTGCAGCCGTGAAGCTCACGCTCTTCGACCTCGACAACACGCTGCTTTCCGGGGACAGCGACTACGAATGGGGCCAGTTCCTCATCGATCATGGCGTGCTGTCGCGCGAAGAGTACGAGGCGCAGAACGCGCGCTTCTTCGAGCAGTACAAGGCCGGCACGCTCGACATCCACGAGTACCTGGGCTTTGCCTTGCGGCCGCTGGCGGCGCATCCCGCGGAGTCGCTCGCGCGCTGGCACGAGACCTTCATGCGCGAGCGCATCCTGCCGATGATCACAGCGCGCGCGCGCGCGCTCGTCGCCCGCCACCTCGCGGCCGGCGAGCTATGCGCGGTGGTGACCGCGACTAACAGCTTCGTCACCGCGCCGATCGCGCGCGAACTCGGCGTGCCGCACCTGCTTGCCACCGAGCCGGAGACCGTGGACGGACGCTTCACGGGACGCGTCGCCGGCGTGCCCTGCTTTCGCGAGGGAAAGATCGAGCGCGTGGAGGCATGGCTGCAGGCGCAGGGCCGGCGCCTGGATACGCTCGAGGATTCCACGTTCTACAGCGACTCGCACAACGATCTGCCCCTGCTCGAGCGCGTGCGCAGTCCGGTGGCGGTCGACCCGGACCCGCAGCTGGCGGCCGAAGCCGCACGCCGCGGCTGGCCGGTGGTCTCGCTGCGCTAGAATCGCCGGCGCGATGATCAAGCGCTTCTTCCGCCGCGTCCTCGGATTGCCGTCCCACGCGCCGCAGCGCGTCGGGCGCGAGCGCCACCCGTTGCGGCGCGAAGCGCTCAGCGCGGGCGCGCTCAAGACCTGCGAGGTGCTGCGGCAGGGGGGCTTTTCCGCCTGCGTGGTCGGCGGCGCGGTGCGCGACCTGCTGCTCGGCATCACCCCCAAGGATTTCGACGTCGCCACCGACGCGCGCCCGGAGCAGGTGAAACCGCTGTTCCGGCGCGCGCTGATCATCGGCCGGCGCTTTCGCCTGGTGCACGTGATGCTCGGCCAGGAAACCGTCGAGGTGTCGACGTTCCGCTCCGCCGATGCGGCCAGCGCCGACCGCGACGAGCACGGCAGGGTGCTGCGCGACAACGTTTTCGGCACTCAGGAGGAAGACGCGCGCCGCCGGGATTTCACCATCAATGCGCTGTATTTCGACCCATCGACCGAGGAGATCATCGACTTCCACGGCGGCCTGGCGGACCTGCGCAAGCGCGTGCTGCGCATGATCGGCGATCCGGTTACGCGCTACCGCGAAGACCCGGTACGCATGCTGCGCGCGGTGCGCCTTGCGGCCAAGCTCGGCCTCACCATCGAATCCGCGACGCGTGCCCCGATCCGCAAGCTCGCCCCGCTCATCGAGCGCGTGCCCCCGGCGCGCGTGTTCGACGAGATGCTCAAGCTCCTCATGTCGGGGCACGCGAGCGCTTGCGTACGCCAGCTGCGCGAGGAGGGCCTGTCCGAGGGCGTGCTGCCGCTGCTCGACGTCATCCTCGAGCAGCCGCTCGGCGAGCGCTTCGTCACGCTGGCGCTGGCGCAGACCGACGAGCGCGTGCTGAGCGACCGCCCGGTGTCCCCGGCCTTCCTGTTCGCTGCGCTGCTGTGGCACGAGGTGCTGGCCGCGTCGAAGGCGCGGCAGGCCAAGGGCGAGCGGCCCGTGCCGGCGCTGGAGGCCGCCATGGACAAGGTGCTCGATGCGCAGTTCGAGAAGCTCGCCCTCACCCGCAAGCTCACCGCGACCATGCGCGAGGTGTGGACGATGCAACCGCGCTTCGAGCAGCGCGGCGGGCAGCGGCCCTACCGTCTGCTCGAGGCGCCGCGCTTCCGCATGGGATACGACTTCCTCGCGCTGCGCGCGGCGAGCGGCGAAGTGAGCGCCGAGCTGGAGGCTTGGTGGCGCACGTTCCAGCATGCGGACGCGGATACGCGCAAGGCGATGCTGCTGCCCGACACGGGTCCGCGCAAGAAGCGCCGCCGGCGCCGGCGCCGCCAGGAGCCCGCGGGCGCGGCCGTGCCCCGGGCGTGACCGCCGCGTACATCGGGCTCGGCTCGAACCTGGACGAGCCGCGCGCACAGCTCGAGCGGGCCTTCGAAGAGCTCGCGGCGTTGCCGCAGTCGCGGCTGGTGGCGCGCTCGCCGCTGTACCGCAGCGCGCCGGTGGGCGCGCCAGGGCCCGACTTCGTCAACGCGGTCGCTGAGCTGGACACGCAGCTCTCCGCTGCCCAGCTGCTCGACGGCTTGCAGGCCATCGAGACGCGCCATGCGCGGCAACGTCCGGCGCGCAACGCGCCGCGCACGCTCGACCTGGACCTCCTGCTCTACGACGAGATGGCGCTCGCCTCGCCCACGCTCACGCTTCCGCATCCGCGCATGCACCTGCGCGCCTTCGTGCTGCGCCCGCTGCTCGAACTGGACCCGCGCGCCGAGATCCCGGGCCGCGGGTCGGCGCGCGAGCTGCTGCGCGCCTGCGCCGGGCAGGCGATCGAACGGCTGGACGACTGACGTGGAGCGGCACCGCTACGTTGCGGTCGAAGGTCCGATCGGCTCGGGCAAGACCAGCCTGGCGCGCAGGCTGGCGGCGCGCCTGGGCGCCGACCTGCTGCTCGAGCAGCCGGCGGACAACCCCTTCCTCGCGCGCTTCTACCAGGACATGGCGCGCTACGCGCTGCCGACGCAGCTCTTCTTCCTGTTTCAGCGCGCGCGGCAGCTCGAGCCGCTCGCCCAGCCGGACATGTTCGGGCGCAGCACGGTGGCCGACTTCCTCATCGACAAGGACCCGCTGTTCGCCCGCATCACGCTCACGGGCGACGAGCTGGCGCTGTACCAGCGCATCTACGAAGCGCTGCGCCCGCAGGCGCCAGTGCCCGACCTGGTGATCTACCTTCAGGCCCAGCCCCAGGTGCTGATCGAGCGCGTGCGGCGCCGCGCCGCCGCGTTCGAGCGCGGCATCGGCGAGGAGTACCTGGCGCTGCTCGCGGAGGCCTACGCGCGCTTCTTCTATCACTACGCGGCGGCGCCGGTGCTCATCGTGAACTCCGAGAACCTGAACTTCGTCGAGCGCGATGCGGACTTCGACCTGCTCGTGTCGCGCATGCGCGCCATGAAGAGCCGGCGCGAGTTCTTCAATCTCGGATGATCGTCGCGCGCGACCGCGATGAGCTGCGGCGCGCGGCCCTGCCCGCGCCGCTGGCCTTCGTGCCGACCATGGGCAATCTGCACGCCGGGCACCTCGCCCTGGTGGAGCTCGCGCGCCGCCACGCGCCGCGCGTCGCCGTCAGCATCTTCGTCAATCGCCTGCAGTTCGCGCCGCACGAGGATTTCGAGCACTATCCGCGCACGCTGGCCGCCGACTGCGAGCAGCTGGCGGCGGCCGGCGTGGACCTGGTGTTCGCGCCCGACGAGCGCGTGCTATACCCGGAGCCGCAGCGCTTCCAGGTCGAGCCGCCGCCGCTCGCCGACGAGCTGGAAGGCAGATTCCGCCCCCGCTTCTTCCACGGCGTCGCCACCGTGGTGCTCAAGCTGCTCAATTGCGTGCAGCCGCGGTTTGCGATGTTCGGCAAGAAGGACTACCAGCAGCTGACGATCGTGCGCGACATGGTGCGGCAGTTCAACCTGCCGGTCGAGATCGTGGCGGGCGAGACCGTGCGCGAGAGCGACGGCCTGGCGATGAGCTCGCGTAACGCCTACCTGAGCCCGGCCGAGCGCCGCGAGGCACCCCGGCTGTACCAGGTGCTGCTGCAGGTCTGCGCGGGCCGGCTGACTCCCGCAGCGGCGGTCGATGCCCTGCAAGCCGCGGGCTGGAAGCCGGACTACATCGAGGTGCGCCGCCGTCCTGATCTCGCGGTGCCGTCGGCTGTGGATCGCGCGCGCGTCGCCTTGGGCGCTGCGCGGCTGGGAAGCACCAGGCTGATCGACAGCGTCGAGTTCTAGCCCGGGTACGGGTCGAAGGTGATGGACTCCACCGGGCAGCCCATCGTGGCGGCGATCTTGTCCATGGCTTCATCGGTCAGCGCGACCGGCTGAAAATCCTTGGCGCCGCCCTTGGCGGCGATGAACGCTGCCGCGGCGGCCTCGGTATTCCAGGTGACGACGGGATCGGGGCTCACGCCCGCGACCTGTCTGCAGATCGGGAAGCCGTCGGACTTGTAGACGATTGCGTACATGCCTGCCCCTTCGCTTGCCTGCTTGCGTCTGCGACAGGATCTTTATAACCGATTCCATCGCGGCTCGCCAAGCGTGCTGCAACGCGTGAACGCGTGCATCTTCGGCGCGTCTGCGATCGCACGTGCAAAAATTTTTCCGGGTGCGTCAATGCGCATCACGCGGCCCTTGCGTCGCGAAACGCGACCCGCCGCATGTGCGTGCGAATGCACGAGCGCGCGCGAACATGCTTCCGGGGACGACGCGCATCCAAACGCCTGCCTGGCCTGCAGCGCCGAAACACCATGAGCGTGCGATGTCGAAATTACGACATGCAACCCGTGGGCCATTCGTGACAAATTCCCTGATATCCGCGTGTTAGAGCCCCGGGCCTAAGGGATTCCCTGAGGGAATCTTCGGGATTCGCCTGATTTGCCTACCCTTTGTCAAACAGCGTTAAATGGCCTCCGGGAGGTACGTACTGGGGATTCCGCGATTCGGGCATCGACCCAGCGCGCGCCGAGGCAACCGGCCCTCGTCGACGAGGGCCTTTCAACTGGGGAAGGAGATTCACATGAGCAACATGCGCGACGTTGTCGGTCTTCGTGTGCCATACGGCAAGGCAAAATCCCAATACCAGACGGAATTCGATCCGGCGACCGGCACCGTGTGGGGTTACTTCAACCCGCGCGGCACTCCGTGCTTCAGCCTGGGGCTGCTGAAGGACATCCGCGAGCATGACGCCGCGCTCGCCGTGAACGGCGGCTACGCCGACGTGAACGGCGTGCCGAGCAAGGTGCGCTACTACGTCTGCGGGTCGCGCGTGTCGCGCGTGTTCAACCTCGGCGGGGACCTCGCGCTGTTCGTGCTGCTGATCAAGGCGAAGGACCGCGACGCGCTGGCGCACTACGCGCGGCTGTGCATCGACAACATGTACCCGCGCATCCAGAACTACTACTGCCCGACGCTCACCACGATCTCGCTGGTGCAGGGCGATGCGCTGGGCGGCGGCTTCGAATGCGCGATGTCCTCCGACGTTCTGGTAGCGGAGGAGTCGGCGCAGCTCGGCCTGCCGGAGATCCTGTTCAACCTGTTCCCGGGCATGGGCGCCGTCAGCCTGCTGACGCGCCGCATCGGCCTGCGCGCCGCCGAGGAGCTGATCCTGTCGGGGCGCGTGCTGCCGGCGGCGAAGCTGCACGAGATGGGCATCGTCGATGTGCTGGCCAAGGATGGCGAGGGCGAAGCTGCGGTCAGCGAGTGGATCGCGAGGAACGATCGCCGGCGCAACGGCATGCAGGCGGTGTTCCGTGCGCGCCAGCAGGTCTCACCCATCACGCGCGAGGAACTCGACGCGATCGCCGACACCTGGGTGGACGCCGCGCTGCGCATCGAGGACCGCGACCTGAAGATGATGGGCCGCATCGTGCGCTCGCAGATGCGTCGCATGGAGCATGGCGACGTGGACGACATCACCGCCTGCGTGGCCGAGGAGGCGCTGGCGGCGGTCGGCTGACCTAGGCCGGCGCGAGCGAGCCACCCGGCCGGAAGATCTGGCCGAACTGGTGGAAGTTGATGTTGGTCGTGCGGATGATGGCCGCCTGCGCGGCGGGGTCCGCCACGGTCTTCAGCAGCCGGTTGAGGCTCGCCATGTGGTCCACGTCCATGGTGGCGTGCGAGGACAGGAACTTGAAACCGCCGGCGGCGACCTCCCGTCCCAGCGCCCGCGCGATCGAGTCTGACACCCGACCGCCATAGACCGACGAGATGACCTCGAGCATGTAGAGCATGCCGAGCACCGAGCACGGGTGCAGCCGCTCGACCGCGTAGTAGTTGTACGCGATCATCGCCTGCACCGGATAGCTCGGCGGCTCGCGGCCCGCTGCGACGACATCGCCCCCCATCGCCTCGATGTCCTCCAGCACCCAGCCCTCGTGCCCCTTTTCCTCCTCGATGCGCTCGTACAGCGCATAGCGCACCTCGCGGAACTCGTCGCCGCAGCGCGCGGCGGCCGCGGCCATGACCGGGCAGAAGTGCCAGACGATGTGATACAGGTCGTGCAGGAAGGCCCGATATTCGTCGAGACGCAGGCCGTGGTGGATCATCGCGTGGATGCGCGGTTCCTCCTCGAGCGCACGCCGGCCGGCGTCGCTGTTTTCGACCAGGGATATGAAAAACGACATGCCGGGCTCCGCCGAGTGAACCCGGAGATTGTAGTGGAATCCCGGGTTCACCTGCCGCGGCGCGGTGCGAAACCGCCGCGGCTCGGGATCAGCTCGCCGACTGGCTGCGCGCGTCCTGCACGTAGCGCTCCAGCGCCGCGCGACCCTGCTCGAACTCCTCGTTGAGCGAGCGCATCACGCCGGCCGCCTTCAGGCGCAGCTCGGCGTCGGTCTGCTTGCCCAGGCTCGAGCACAGGCGCGTCAGCCGCTCGGTGCCGATGCTGGCTGCCGACCCCTTCATCGCGTGCAGATGCGAGCGGAACTCGCCGAAGTTGCGCGCGGCGATAGCTGACTCCATCTTCGCCAGCAGCGTCAGGCTGTCGGCGACGAACACGCTCACCAGCCGCTCGAGAAAATCGGGCGACGAGCCGAGCTCGTTCAGGTGCGACAGCGTGTCCGCGTTGATCACTTCGTCCGCGGATGCGGCGGGGATGGCCGCAGGCAGCGGCGCGGCGCGTGCCGCCTCCTTGCCCTTGTCCGCGGTCAGCGTGCGCAGCTCGTCCAGCAGCCGCAGGGCTTCCACCGGCTTGGGCACGAAGCTGTCGGCGCCCGCTTCCAGGCATTCGCGCTTGGTCTCGACGGTGACGTCGGCCGACAGGATGACGACCGGCAGCCGCTCGCGGCCGCGCGTCATCAGCCGGATGGCGCGCAGGGTTTCCAGCCCGCTCAGATTGGGCATGTTGCGATCGAGCAGCACGGCATCGAACTGCCCCGCCTCGAGCGCATCGAGCGCCAGGTCGCCGTCCGCGACCAGCGTGGTGCTGTGGCCGGCGCGCTCCAGGATGCGGCCCAGCACCTCGCGGTTGGTGGGATTGTCGTCCGCGACCAGCACCTGCAGCCGCCGCGCGCCGACGTCGCGCTTGGCGTAGTCCTGCAGGCGCACCACGCCGTCGCGCGCCTCCTCGACCGACGAGATGGAATGCAGGACATTGAACAGCTGCCGCTTCTCCGCCGGCAACTCGAGCACCGCGCCGAATCCCGCCGACAGCGCCGCAAAGCGCTGCACGTCCGCTTCCCGCGGCACCGACAGGACGAGCGGCGGCGCAGGCTCCGGTGCCGCCCGGCGCAGGCGCCGTGCCAGCTGCACGTCCCCGCTTTCCGAATACGCCAGCACGCTGTGATAGGGCTTGGCGAGCGCGATGTCGGCGACCAGCCGGTCTGCAGCCTCTTCGATGCCGGCCGCGCGCACCGCCAACGCGCCCCAGGACGCCAGGGCCTGCTCCACGGGCTCGGCGCGCGCCGGCGGGAAGCCAACGAGCAGCATGCGCGCACCCGCGAGTTCTCCGCTCGGGGCGCTCGCGCGCTCCGGCTGCATCTCGAACGCCACCTCGAACCAGAACGTGCTGCCCAGGCCAACCGCGCTCTCCAGGCCGATACGCCCGCCCATCAGCTCCACGAGCTGCTTGGCAATGGTCGTTCCCAGCCCCGTGCCGCCGAAGCGCCGGGTGGTCGACTGGTCGGCCTGCGTGAAGCTGTCGAAGATGCGCTCCTGTGCTTCGGGCGGTATGCCGACGCCGGTGTCGCGTACCGAGAACTTCAGGCGCACGCCGGCCTCGGTCTCCTCCTGCAGCGAGACGTGCACCGTGACGGTGCCGCGCTCGGTGAACTTCACCGCGTTGCCGGCCAGGTTGATGAGCACCTGGCGCAGGTGGTGGGCGTCGCCGCGCAGCGCGGGCGGCACCTCGGGCATGATCGACACGACGAACTCGACGTGCTTGGCCTGCGCCTGCGCCTGCAGGATGCGGCTGGTGCTGTTCACCAGGGCATGCAGGTCGAAATCGGTACGCTCCAGCACGAGCTTGCCAGCCTCGATCTTGGAGAAATCGAGCACGTCCTCGACCAGCCCGAGCATCACCTGGCTTGAGCCACGCAGCGTCTGCAGCATGTCTGCCTGCTCGCGCGTCAGCTGCGTGTCGCGCATCAGGTCGGCCATGCCGATGATGGCGTTCAAGGGCGTCCTCATCTCGTGGCTGACGACGGAGATGAAGCGCCGCTTCGCCTGGTTGGCCGCCTCGGCGCGCGCCACCGCGTCGAACATGCGCTTCACCAGCGAGCGCACGTAGACGCTGAGCGCGATGAACGCCACCGCCAGGCCGAACCCTGCCGTGCGGTTCTGCGACCAGAACTCGTCCACCGCCAGCACGACGCTGAACCCCGCGATCGATGCGCCGAGCGCGAACATCAGGTAGCGCGGGCCGAAGCGGAACCCGTTGGCAAGCGTCACCCACACGTAGAGGAGGAACATCGGCACCGCGTGCACGCCCGACTGCGACATGAAGAACGTGATCGTGCCGATGTCCACCGTCGCGCTCGCCAGGCGGCGCAGCGCCGAGGTGCCCGGCTGCTGCAGGATGCCGGCGAACACCAGCACCGAGAACGTCAGGTAGCCGAACATGACCGCCAGATAGAGCAGATCGGTGCCCAACGCGCTGTCCGCGCGAACGGCGGCGGGCAGCAGGTAGAAGAACAGCACCACGCCCACGGCGATGCGTACCAGAGCCTGCTCGTGCTCCGTGTCGGGCCGCGCGGCGAGGCGCTCGCGCAGCGTGGCGAGCCATGCGGGCTGGGGCAGCTTCATGCGCGCGCCGCCTCCGGGTCGCGCAGCTCGCGCTGGATGCGGCGCACCTCCTCGCGCACGCCGGCGAACGCGTCGATCAGCTGCGGATCGAAGTGCTGCCCGCGCTGCGCGCACAGGAACTCGAGCGCCTGGTCGACCTCCCAGGCGCGCTTGTACGGCCGTGTCGAGGTCAGCGCGTCGAACACGTCCGCCACCGCCACGATGCGGGCGCACAGCGCGATGTGCTCGCCGACCACGCCGTTCGGATAGCCGCTGCCGTCGTACTTCTCGTGGTGGCCGAGCGCGATCAGCGAGCCCATGCGCACGTACTTGGACGCGCTGCCCTTGAGGATCTCGTGGCCGATGAGCGGGTGGCGGCGCATCACCGCGCCCTCGGCATCGCTCAGCCGTCCTGCCTTGAGCAGGATCTGGTCCGGGATGCCGATCTTGCCGATGTCGTGCAGCGGCGCAGCCAGCTCGATGGTCTCGGCCTCGTCGCGCTCCAGTCCGATCGTGTCGGCAATGAGGCGCGAATAGCGCGCCATGCGCACCAGGTGATAGCCCGTCTCTTCGTCGCGGAACTCGCCCGCGCGCGCCAGCCGCATCAGGGTTTCCTTCTCGCGTTCGCGCACCTCGCGCGTGGCGTCGTCGACCATGGATTCCAGCAGTCGCCGCCGGTCCTCCAGCGCCAGCTGCTGCCGGCGCAGCGTCAGCAGGTTGCGGCAGCGCGCCATGCATTCGCGCGCGTCGACCGGCTTGATGAGGAAGTCGGTCACCCCGGCGTCGAGCGCGTCGTAGCGCACCTTGCGATCGTCGTGCGCCGTGACCATCATGATCGGCACGTGCTCGTAGCCGGGCAGCGCGCGCAGCCGCTTGGCGAGCTCGACGCCATTCATGTCGGGCATCATGTAGTCGATCAGCACGAGGTCGGCGACGTGGCGCGTCGCCCACACCACGGCATCGACGGGGCGCCCGAACCCCATCACCGTCACACGCTCGTCGAGCGAGCGGACCACCTGCTCGAGAATGGCGCGGCCGGTGGACTGGTCGTCCACCACCATCGCGGTATTGCGGGCCACCGGAAGCACGAAAACAGGCGCCTTCGCCATGCGCCCCCTCTTGTCGGTTCGTCGCGCGGAAGCCTACCCCGGAGACCCCCGGCTGTCCAGCTAAGGGGCTGACGGCAAAGAAAGAAATTGTGTCGCGGGGGTGCGACAGGCAGGGCGTGGTGCCGGAAGAGAGACTCGAACTCTCATGGTGTCGCCACCGGCGGATTTTGAGTCCGCTGCGTCTACCGGTTCCGCCATTCCGGCGCGGGAGGGCCGGATTATAGGCCCCTATAATCGGGCGCCATGCGCGTTTCGGAGTTCGACTATGCGCTGCCCGGGGAGTTGATCGCGCAGCGCCCCGCCGGCGCGCGCAGCGCCAGCCGCCTGCTGCACCTGGAGTCCGCCAGCGGCCGCCTCGAGGACCTGTCCTTCGCCGACCTGCCCGGACTGGTGGACGCGCGCGACGCGGTCGTGCTCAACGACACCCGCGTCGTCAAGGCGCGGCTCGCCGGGCGCAAGTCGAGCGGCGGCCGCATCGAGCTGTTCGTGGAGCGCGTCACCGGCGCGCGCGAGGCGCTGGCGCTGATCCGTTCCAGCCATGCGCCGCGCGCGGACGCCGTGCTGATCGTCGGCGACGGCGCGCGCGTCACCGTGCTCGGCCGCCAGGGCGAGCTGTACCGCGTGCGCTTCTCCGAGGACGTCGCCGCCCTGCTCGAGCGCTGCGGCGCGGTGCCGCTCCCTCCCTACATCACGCACGTGCCGGACGCCGCCGACGCCGAGCGCTACCAGACCGTGTACGCCGCGCACCCCGGCGCGGTGGCGGCGCCGACTGCCGGGCTGCATTTCGACCGCGAGTTGCTCACGCACATCGCCGCACGGGGCGCGCGCATCGCGCGGCTGACCCTGCACGTCGGCGCCGGCACCTTCCAGCCGGTCAGGGTCGAGAACGTGGAGGCGCACCACATGCACAAGGAGCGCTATGAGGTGCCGGCGGAGACCCTCGCCGCGATCGCCGGCAAACGGGTGCTCGCCGTGGGCACGACCACGCTGCGTGCCCTGGAAAGCGCCGCGCTCAGCGGCGCGCGGGCGGGCGAGACCGACCTGTTCGTCACGCCGGGCTTTCGCTTTCGCGTCGTCGACCGCCTGCTTACCAACTTCCACCTGCCGCGCTCGAGCCTGCTCATGCTGGTGGCCGCGTTCGCCGGCCTGGACAACATCCGGCGCGCCTACGCGCACGCCATCGAGCGGCGCTACCGCTTCTTCTCCTATGGCGACGCGATGCTGATCGAACGGGCGCCGTGAAGTTCTCGATCTCGCACCGCGACGGCGCGGCGCGGCGCGCACGGCTGGAACTCGCGCATGGCGCGGTGGAAACGCCCGCATTCATGCCCGTGGGCACCTACGGCACCGTCAAGGCGATGTCGCCGCTCGAGCTGCGCGAGGTCGGCGCGCAGATCGTGCTCGGCAACACCTTCCACCTGTGGCTGAGGCCGGGCACCGACGTCATCGCGAAGCACGGCGGCTTGCACCGCTTCATGGGCTGGGACGGGCCCGTGCTCACCGACTCGGGCGGCTTCCAGGTCTTCAGCCTGGGCGCGCTGCGCAGGATCGGCGAGGAAGGCGTGCGCTTCGCCTCGCCGATCAACGGCGACCGCCTGCTGCTCACGCCGGAGGAATCGATGCGCGTGCAGCGGGCGCTCGATTCCGACATCGCCATGATATTCGACGACTGCACGCCCTACCCGGCGACGCACAAGCAGGCGGACAAGTCGATGCGCTTGAGCCTGCGCTGGGCGGAGCGTTCCCGCAGGGCGTTCGAGGGCAGCCGCAATGCCCTGTTCGGCATCGTGCAGGGCGGCGTGTACGAGGACCTGCGCGAGGCGTCGCTCGCCGGGCTCGGCGCCATCGGCTTCGACGGCTACGCCATCGGCGGCCTCGCGGTGGGCGAGCCCAGGGCGGACCGCGAGCGCATCCTCGCGCACACCGCACCGCGGCTGCCCGCGGAGCGGCCACGCTACCTGATGGGCATGGGCACCCCGGAGGACCTGATCGACGGCGTGCTGGCCGGCGTCGACATGTTCGACTGCGTGCTGCCGACGCGCAACGCGCGCAACGGCTGGCTGTTCACCCGGCGCGGAGACGTGAAGATCCGCAACGCGCGCTGGCGCGACGACCCCCGGCCGCTGGACGAGGGCTGCGCCTGCTACGCCTGCCGGAACTTCACGCGCGCCTATCTCCATCACCTGCAACGGGCCAACGAGATCCTGGGCGCCCGCCTGAACACCCTGCACAACCTGCATTACTACCTGCAGCTGATGCGCGGGCTGCGCGGCGCGATCGAGGCCGGGACGCTCGCGCAGACCGCGGCGCGGCTGCGGGAGGAGCGCAGGCTGCTGCTATAATCCGCGCCCTTTCCCAGCGAGTCCGCAGCGATGATCAACAACGCCTATGCACAGGCCGCCGCCGGCGGCGATCCGGGGATCATGGGGTTCCTGCCCATCATCCTGATGTTCGTGCTGCTGTACTTCCTCATGATCCGCCCGCAGATGAAGCGCGCCAAGGACCACAAGCAGATGGTCGAGGCGCTGCAGAAAGGCGACGAAGTGGTCACCGCGGGCGGCGTGGTGGGGCGCATCAGCCGGCTGGCCGACGGCTACGTGATCCTGGAGATCGCGCCCAGCACCGAGATCAGCGTGCAGCGCACCGCGGTGCAGACCCTGCTGCCCAAGGGCACCATCAAGACCATCCAGTAGTCCCCGGGTGAACCGCTTTCCGGCCTGGAAGTACGCCTTGGTCGCGCTGTGCGTAGCCGTGGCGTTCTTCTACACCTTGCCGAACTTCTTCGGCGAGTCGCCGGCCGTCCAGGTGCAGAGCCTGCGCGCCACGGTCAAGGTGGACGCGTCGCTCATGCAGCGCGTGGAGGCGGCGCTCAAGGGCGCGGGCATCGCGCCGACCGCCCTGGTGCTGGACGCCAACAGCCTGCGCGTGCGCTTCGCCGATACCGACACCCAGCTCAAGGCACGGGACACGATCGACAGCGCGCTCAATCCCGACCCGCAGAACGCGACGTTCGTGGTGGCGCTCAACCTGCTGCCCGCCTCTCCGGCCTGGCTGACGCGGCTCGGCGCGTTGCCGCTGTATCTCGGCCTCGACTTGCGCGGCGGCGTGCACTTCCTGCTCCAGGTCGACATGCAGGCCGCGCTCGCCAAGCGCCTCGAAAGCCTCACCGGCGACATCCGCTCGCAGTTGCGCGAGCGCAACATCCGCCACGCCGGCGTCGGCCGCGAGGGGCAGACGCTGCGCGTGCGCTTCCGCGACGCGGCCGCGCGCGACCGGGCGCGCGAGGTGCTCATCGCGGCGCTCGCCGACCTGGCGTTCGCCGAGCGCGACGACGGCAGCGACTTCCTGCTGGTCGGCACGCTCAAGCCGGAGGCCGCCAAGCGCACGCAGGAGTATGCGCTCAAGCAGAACATCACCACGCTGCACAACCGCATCAACGAGCTCGGCGTCGCGGAGCCGGTGATCCAGCAGCAGGGCGCCGACCGCGTGGTCGTGCAGCTGCCCGGGGTGCAGGACACGGCCAAGGCGAAGGACATCCTCGGCCGCACGGCGACGCTCGAGATCCGCATGGTCGACGAAGAGAAGATGACGCCCGAGCTGCTCGCCGCGGCCGCGCGCGGCGAGGTGCCCTTCGGCACCGAGTTCTACATCGAGAGGAACGGCGCGCCGCTGCTGGTGAAGAAGCAGGTGGTGCTGACCGGCGACCGGCTTACCGACGCGCAGCCCGGCTTCGACAACCAGACCAACGAGCCGGCGGTGCACCTGACGCTGGACGGCGCAGGCGCGCGCATCTTCAAGGAGGTGACGCGCGAGAACGTCGGCAAGCGCATGGCGATCCTGCTCATCGAGAAGGGCAAGGGCGAGGTAGTGACCGCGCCGGTGATCCGCAGCGAGATCGGCGGCGGCAGGGTGCAGATCTCGGGCCGCATGACCACCACCGAGGCGAACGACGTCGCGCTGCTGCTGCGCGCCGGTTCGCTCGCCGCGCCGATGGAGATCGTCGAGGAGCGCACCGTCGGCCCGAGCCTCGGCCGCGAGAACATCGAGAAAGGCTTCGACGCCACGCGCTGGGGCTTCCTCGCCATCGTGGTGTTCATGTCCGCGTACTACGTGGTGTTCGGGCTGATCTCCTCGGTCGCCCTGGGCGTCAACCTGCTGTTCCTGGTCGCGCTGCTTTCGCTCCTGCAGGCGACGCTCACCCTGCCCGGCATCGCCGCCATCGCGCTCACGCTCGGCATGGCGATCGACGCCAACGTGCTGATCAACGAGCGCATCCGCGAGGAGCTGCGTGGAGGCTCGACGCCGCAGGCGGCGATCGCCGCGGGCTACGAGCGCGCCTGGGGCACCATCCTGGATTCCAACATCACCACGCTGATTGCCGGCCTGGCGCTGCTCATCTTCGGCTCCGGGCCGGTGCGCGGCTTCGCGGTGGTGCACTGCCTCGGCATCCTCACCTCGATCTTCTCCTCGGTGGTGGTGTCGCGCGCCATCGTCAACGCGACGCACGGCCATCGGCGCAAGGTGGAGCGGTTGCATATCGGCAATACGGCGTGGAAGTGAGCTGAGCGATGGAATTCTTCAAGATCCGCCGCACCATCCCGTTCATGCGGCACGCGCTCGTCTTCAACGTCGTCTCGGCGGTCACCTTCCTGCTGGCCATCTTCTTCCTCGCCACGCGCGGCCTCAATTTCTCCATCGAGTTCACCGGCGGCACGCTGCTCGAAGTGAGCTACCAGCAGTCGGCCGACGTGGACGGCGTGCGCCGCGCGCTCGAGCAGTCGGGGTACAAGGCGGAAGTGCAGAACTTCGGCTCCTCGCGCGACGTGCTCATCCGCCTGCACGCCGACGCCAGTCAGTCCAGCGCGCAGCTCTCGGAGAAGGTGCATGCCGTGCTGCACAAGGGCGACCCGTCGGTCGAGGTGCGCCGTGTGGAGTACGTCGGGCCGCAGGTCGGCGAGGAGCTCGCCGAGTACGGCGCGCTGGCCCTCTTGGTGACGGCCGTGGGCATCGTGCTGTACCTGTGGATGCGCTTCGAGTGGCGCTTCGGCCTGTCGGCGATCATTGCCAACCTGCACGACGTGGTCATCATCCTGGGATTCTTCGCCTACTTCCAGTGGGAGTTCTCGCTGCCGGTGTTGGCGGCGGTGCTGGCGGTGCTCGGCTACTCGGTGAACGAGTCGGTGGTGGTGTTCGACCGGGTGCGCGAGATGATCCGCAAGATGCGCCGCGCCAGCGTGCCCGAGGTCATCGACGCCGCCATCACCGGCACGATCTCGCGCACCATCATCACGCACGGCAGCACGCAGGTGATGGTGACCACCATGCTCCTGTTCGGTGGCCCGGCGCTGCACTATTTCGCGCTGGCGCTCACCATCGGCATCCTGTTCGGCATCTACTCGTCGGTGCTGGTGGCGAGCCCGCTGCTCATGTGGCTGGGCGTGGATCGCGCGCAGTTCATCAAGCCCCCCAGGAAGACCACCGGCGACGAGAACGACGGCGCGGTCGTCTAGCGCCGGCCGCAGCGGCGTCAGACCCGCTTGGCGAGCACCGGGGCGAGGCCCACGTACAGCGCCGGCGTGAGCGCCAGCAGCCGCTTCTTCGCCTCGGCGGGGATCGGCAGCGCGCGCACGAAGGCGGCAAGCTGCCCACGGTCGAGGCGCTTGCCGCGCGTGAGGGCCTTCAGCTTCTCGTAGGCGTCCGGCACGCCGTGCTTGCGCATCACCTGCTGCACCGGCTCGGCGAGCACCTCCCAGTTGGCTTCCAGGTCCTGCGCCATGCGCGCGGGGTCCGCCTCGAGCTTGGCGAGGCCGCGCAGGCAGGCGTTGTACGCGAGCAGCGTGTGGCCGAGCGCATTGCCGACGTTGCGCAGCGCGGTGGAATCGGAAAGGTCGCGCTGCCAGCGCGACACCGGGAGCTTCTCGGCGAGGTGCCGCAGCAGCGCGTTGGCCACGCCGATGTTGCCCTCGGAGTTCTCGAAGTCGATCGGGTTCACCTTGTGCGGCATCGTTGACGATCCCACCTCGCCCGCCTTCGCCTTCTGGCGAAAGTAGCCGAGCGAGACGTAGCCCCACACGTCGCGATCGAGGTCGAGCAGTACCGTGTTCGCGCGAGCGTAGGCGTCGAACAGCTCCGCGCAGGAGTCATGCGGCTCGATCTGCGTGGTGTAGGGATTGAACTCCAGGCCCAGCCGCTCGACGAAGCGCCTGCAGAAGGCCTCCCAGGGAAAGCCCGGGTAGGCCACGGCATGCGCGTTGTAGTTGCCCACCGCGCCGTTGATCTTGCCGAGGATCGGCACGCGCTCGATGGCATCGCGCGCGCGCTTCAGTCGCGCGGCGAAGTTCGCCATCTCCTTGCCGAGCGTGGTGGGAGAGGCCGGCTGGCCGTGCGTGCGCGAGAGCATGGGGCGCGCGGCGTGCCGGCGCGCCAGCTGCCGCAGCGCCTCGATCAGCGCATGCAGCCGCGGCAGCATCACGCGGTCGCGCGAATGCGCGAGCATCAGCGCGTAGGAGAGGTTGTTGATGTCTTCGGAGGTGCAGGCGAAGTGGATGAACTCCAGCGACTTCTGCACCTGCGCGTTCTTCGCCAGCCTGCCCTTCAGCCAGTACTCGATCGCCTTGACGTCGTGGTTGGTCTCGGCCTCGATGTTCTTGATGTGCGCGGCGTCCTTCTCGGAAAACCCCGCCACCAGGCGGTCGAGCGCCGCCGCGGTCGCGCGCGAGAAGGGCCTGAGCTCCTTGATGCGCCGCTCGGCAGCCAACGCCTTCAGCCACTCGAGCTCCACCAGCACGCGGTGGCGGATGAGTGCGGCTTCGCTGAAGTAGGACCTGAGGGGCTCGGCCGACTTTTCGTACCGGCCGTCGAGGGGCGAGAGTGCGCCAAGCGGCGAAGGCATAAGCTCCATTATAGGGCGCACGAGGCAAGGCCTCTGCACGCCGTCGCCGCCCAGGCGCGCGTCTGCGCCCGCTATGACGCGATGACGGCCCCACCGAGGCAGACCTCGGCGTCGTAGAGCACCACGGACTGGCCCGGCGTGACCGCGCGCTGCGGGTCGCGGAAGTCCACCCGGATATGGCGATCGTCGATGCGCGAGAGCGTGCAGGCCGTATCGGCCTGCCGGTAGCGCGTTTTCGCCGCGTGCGCCGTGCCGGCCGCGGGCTGGTCGAGCACCCAGCTCGCATCCAGACCCTCGAGCGACCGGCGCATGAGCAAGGGGTGATCGTGCCCCTGCACGACCACCAGCTCGTTCGTCGCCATGCGCTTCTCCGCCACGTACCAGGGCTCGCCGGCGCCGTCCTTCGCGCCGCCGAGGCCGATGCCTTTCCTCTGGCCGATGGTGTAGAAGGCCAGGCCGATGTGCTCGCCGACGGTCCTTCCTTGCGGCGTCACCATCGGGCCGGGCTTGCGCGGCAGGTAGCGGTTCAGGAACTCGCGGAACGGCCGCTCGCCGATGAAGCAGATGCCCGTAGAGTCCTTCTTCGCGTGGTTGGGCAGGCCCGCCTCGAGCGCGATGCGGCGCACCTCCGACTTCCTCAGGTGCCCGACCGGGAACAGCACGTGGGCGAGCTGCGCCTGGTTGAGGCGGTGCAGGAAGTAGCTCTGGTCCTTGCCTGCGTCCGCGCCGCGCAGCAGCGCGACCTTGCCGTCCCGCTCGCGCACCTGCGCGTAATGCCCGGTGGCGATGCGCTTGCCACCTATCTTCATGGCGTGGTCGAGGAACGCCTTGAACTTGATTTCCGCATTGCACAGCACGTCCGGATTGGGTGTGCGGCCCGCGGAGTACTCGGCGAGGAAGCTCGCGAACACGCGCTCGCGGTACGCGGCGGCGAAGTTCACCGCCTCGAGGTCGATGCCGATCACGTCCGCGGCCGCCGCGGCGTCGATCAGGTCCTGGCGCGTCGAGCAGTGCTCGTCGTCATCGTCGTCCTCCCAGTTCTTCATGAACAGGCCGGCGACGTCGTAGCCCGCGCGCTTCAGCAGCAGCGCGGCCACCGACGAGTCCACCCCGCCCGACATGCCGACGACGACCTTCTCAGCCATAGGGCTTCGATAGCACGTCGAGCGGAAAGCTCCGCCCGGCGAGAAAGTCGTCCACGCACTGCTGCACGAGCGGCGAGCGGTGCTCGGCGCGGCGCGCCGCCAGCTCGGTGGGCGCCAGCCACAGCGCGGCGACGATCTCCTTGTCGAGATTGCGCCCCGGTTCCGGTCCGTCCACTCTGCCGAGGAACGCGAAGCGCAGAAACGTCACGTCCTCCCTGTCGTAGAGCCACCGGTAGATACCCAGCAACGCCGTGGGCGTGAAACGGTGCGCGGTTTCCTCCAGCACCTCGCGCGCCACCGCCTGCACGAGCGACTCGCCCGGGTCGAGGTGGCCCGCGGGCTGGTTGAGCACGCGCCGCCCGCCCGCGATCTCCTCTACGAAAAGGAACTTGCCGTCGCGCTCGATCACCGCGGCGACGGTCACGCTCGGCCGCCAGCGGCTCATGCGGCTTTTCGGGTGTTCTTCCCGATGAACTCGGCCATGCGCGCCACGCCCTGCTCGATCGCCTGCTTCGAGGCGGCGTAGGAAAAGCGCAAGTGCTGGCCCTCGCCCGGCACGCGCGAGCCGAAGTGGATGTCGGCGAGCACGGCCACCCCGGCCTCGTTGAGCAGGCGCTTGCGGAATTCCTCCGAGTCCGCAGCGCCGATGCGCTTGCAGGCCTCGGTGACATTCGGCCAGGCGTAGAACGCCCCGCCCGGGTTGCGGCAGGTCACGCCCGGCACCTGGTTGAGCAGCCCGACGATCAGGTCGCGCCGCTCGAGGAAGCTCGCGCGCATGCGCTCGGCCGCATCCTGCGGGCCGTTGATCGCCTCCACTGCCGCCCATTGCGAGATCTGCGAGGCGCAGGAGTCGGTGTTGGTGATCCAGCGCGTGAATACGGGGGCCAGCGCGGCATTGGCGGTGAAGCCGATACGCCAGCCGGTCATCGCCCAGGTCTTGGAAGCGCCGTCGGAAATGATGGTGCGCTCGAGCATCCCCGGGACCTGCGCGATGGAGTAGAAGGCTTCCGCATAGGACAGCCGCGAGTAGATCTCGTCGGCGTACACCCACACCTGCGGGTGCCGGCGCAGGATTGCCGCAATCGCCTCGAGATCCTTCCGGGTCAGCGTGCCGCCGGTGGGATTGTGCGGATAGTTGAGAATGAGAAGCCTGGTCCGCGGCGTGATCAGGCGCTCGAGCTCCGCCACGTCGAACGTGAAATCGCGCGCCTCGTGCAGGTGGATCGGCACGGGCTTTGCGCCGTTCGCCAGGATCTGCGACTCGTAGATCGGAAACCCCGGGTTGGGATAGATCACTTCGTCGCCCGCGCCGTAGTCGGTGGTCGACAGGATGGCGTAGGCGATGAACGGCTTCGCCCCCGCGCCGACCACCACGTCCTCGGGCCGGATCGGCAGGCCGCCGCGCATGCCTGCCAGGTACTTCGCCGCCGCAGCGCGCAGCTCGTCGATGCCGGCCGACGGCGTGTAGCCGTGCTTGCCCGCCTTGATCGCGCGGATGGCCGCCTGCTGCACGTGCTCCGGCGCGGGAAAGTCCGGCTGGCCGATGCAGAAGCTGACGATGTCCTTGCCCTGCCGCGCGAGGGCGTTGACCTCGGCAAGGACCACGAAAGCGTTCTCGGTGCCCAGCTGCTGGGCCCTGCGGCTGATGTCGGGCATGCGCTCCTCCTCGAGCGGCGCATTTTACAGTGCTACGATCCCCGCCCATGCTCGTCAACTGCGTCGCCTACCAGGATGGCCGGAAGCTCGCCGACATCCAGAGGCGCGAGATCAAGTCCTACCTCGCGCGGCCGGACTGCTTCGTCTGGGTGGCGCTGCGCGATGCCGACGCCGCCGAGCTCGCCGAGATGCAGGACGAGTTCGACCTGCACGCGCTGGCGGTGGAGGACGCGGCACACGGCAACCAGCGTCCCAAGATCGAGGAGTACGGCGACAGCGTGTTCACCGTGCTGCACACGGTGGAGGTCGCCGGCGAGGAGCTGATCGCCGGCGAGATCGACATCTTCGTCGGCCGTAATTTCATCCTGTCCGTCCGCCAGCGGACCGCGCGCGGCTTCCAGGACGTGCGCGCGCGCTGCGAGCGCGAGCCGGAGCTTCTGCGCCACGGCCCGGGCTACGTGCTGTACGCGCTGATGGACGCGGCGGTGGATCGCTACTTCCCGGTGCTCGACACTGTGGAGACCGAGCTTGAGGCGCTGGAAGAGCAGATCTTCACCGGCAAGTCGCCGCGCGAGAACATCGAGGCGCTCTATTACGTCAAGCAGAAGCTGATGACCCTCAAGCACGCCGCCGGCCCCCTGCTGGACGCCTCCAGCCGGCTGTTCGGCGGCCGCGTGCCGCAGGTCTGCGGCGGGCTGGGCGACTACTTCCGCGACGTCTACGACCACCTGATCCGGCTCAACCAGTCGCTCGACACGCTGCGCGACACGGTGACCACTGCGATCCAGGTGAACCTGGCAATGATCACCATCGGCGAGAGCGAGGTCACCAAGCGTCTCGCCGCCTATGCCGCGCTGGTGGCCGTGCCGACCATGATCGCAGGCATCTACGGCATGAACTTCGCGCACATGCCGGAGCTCGGCTGGCGCTTCGGCTACCCCGCGGCGCTGGCCGTCATGGCGGCGATCGACGGCTACCTGTTCTACCGCTTCCGCAAGGCGCGCTGGCTGTAGCGCTAGCGCATCCCGGGCAGCACGCCCTTCAGGTTGCGCATCATGCGGGCCATGTTGCCGCCCTTCATCATCTTCATCATCTTCTGCATCTGCTCGAACTGATGGAGCAATCGGTTGACTTCCTGTACGGGCACCCCGGCGCCGGCGGCGATGCGCCGCTTGCGCGACGCCTTGATCAGTTCCGGGTGCGCACGCTCCTGCGGCGTCATGGCATTGATGACGCCGGCCGTGCGGCGCAGCTGGCGATCGTCCTGCAGCTGTGCCGGGTTGATCTGGCCGGCGAGCTGCGCCGGCAGCTTGTCCAGCATGGACGCCATGCCGCCCATCTTCTGCATCTGCTGGAGCTGCTGCTTGAAGTCCTCGAGGTCGAAGCCCTTGCCCTTGCGGATCTTCTCCGCGACGCGCTGCGCCTCCTCGAGGTCGACCTTCTTGTGCGCTTCCTCGACCAGCGACACGATGTCGCCCATGCCGAGCACGCGTGACGCCATGCGCTCGGGGTGGAAGGGCTCGAGCGCGTCGAGCTTCTCGCCGGTGCCGGCGAATTTGATCGGCTTGCCGGTGACGTGGCGCACCGACAGCGCCGCGCCGCCGCGCGCGTCGCCGTCCAGCTTGGTGAGGACCACGCCGGTGAGCGGCAGGCGCTCGCCGAAGATGCGCGCCACGTTGACCGCATCCTGACCCTGCATGGCGTCCACCACGAACAGGGTCTCGACGGGGCGCAGCGCGCCGTGCAGCGCGGCGATCTCCTGCATCATCGCCTCGTCGATCGCCAGGCGCCCCGCCGTGTCGACGAGCAGCACGTCGTAGTAGCGCGTCCTCGCGTGCTCCAGCGCGCGCCGCGCGATGTCGAGCGGCGCTTCGCCCGCCGCCGAGGCAAAGACGTCCACGCCGGCCTGCGCGGCCACGGCGGCGAGCTGCTCGATGGCCGCCGGCCGGTACACGTCGCAGGACACGAGCAGCACCTTCTTCTTCTGCGCGAGCAGCAGGCGCGCGAGCTTGCCGGTGGTGGTGGTCTTGCCCGAGCCCTGCAGCCCCGCCATGAGGATCACCGCCGGCGGCTGCGTCGCCAAGTCGAGCGCGACGTTCGCCTCGCCCATCAGGCGGGCGAGCTCGCGATGCACCACGCCGATCAGCGCCTGCCCGGGCGTCAGGCTGCCGACCACCTCCGCCCCGAGCGCCTTGTCCTTCACCGCGGCGATGAAGTCGCGCACCACCGGCAGCGCGACGTCGGCCTCGAGCAGCGCCACGCGCACCTCGCGTAGCGCGTCCTGGATGTTGGCTTCGGTAAGGCGCGCTTCGCCACGGATCGTCTTCACGATCCGCGCCAGGCGCGCGGTCAGGTTGTCGAGCACGGGTGATAAACTGAAATCGTGGCCGACATTGTAATTCACGCCGTGACCGCGGCCGCCTACGCGGCGCTGGCGTGGCATTACTGGCGCACGCGCTGGCGCGCGAGCGCGCGCGCAGCCTCCGCGCGCGCCGGGTCGCGCGCCTGGGAGCGTGCGGCGCTGCTCGTGCCGCTCGCCCTGCACGCGCTGCTGCTGTACCAGGATCTGTTCGGCGCGGGCGGTCCGCGCTTCGGCTTCGCCTACGCGCTGTCCGCCATGCTCTGGCTGTCGGTCCTGTTCTACTGGGTCGAGAGCTTCTTCTACGACCTCGACGGCATCCTGCCGCCGGCCCTGCTGCTCGCCGCCGTGGCCTCGCCCCTGCCGGCGCTGTTTCCCGGGCGCGTCAGCGCGGCGCTCGCCGCGTCGCTCGAGTTCCGCCTGCACGTCGTGCTGGCGATGCTCGCCTACAGCCTGTTCACCATCGCCATTCTGCACGCGTTGCTGATGGCGCTGCTCGAGCGCCGGCTGCACGGCAGCGCCGCCGCGCGCGGCGCCGACGGCGCGGCGATGCTCGCCGGCCCGCTCGGCGCGCTGCCGCCGCTGCTCACGCTCGAGCGGCTGCTGTTCCGCATGATCGCCGTTGCCTTCGTCCTGCTGACCTGCACGCTGGCCACGGGCATCGCGTTCTCCGAGTCGCTGTTCGGCCGGCCGCTGCAGTTCGACCACAAGACGCTGTTCGCGCTGATTTCCTGGGCGACCTTCGCGCTGCTGCTGGTCGGGCGCCATCTGTACGGCTGGCGCGGACGGGTCGCGCTGCGCTGGACGCTGAGCGGCTTCGTCCTGCTGCTGCTCGCCTACGTCGGCAGCCGCTTCGTGCTGGAAGTCGTGCTCGGGCGTGGCTGACCTGGACGACGCCCCGCTATTTTGGGAGCTGGCAGCGCTGGCGCTGCTCCTGGTGATGTCGGGATTCTTCTCCATCGCCGAGACCAGCATGATGGCGCTCAACCGCTACCGCCTGCGGCACATGGTGGCGCAAGGCCACGGCGGCGCCCGCCGCGCCGCCGCGTTGCTGCGCCACACGGACCGCCTGCTCGGCGCGATCCTCATCGGCAACAACGTGGTCAACGCCGCGGCCGCGACGCTCGCCAGCGTGATCGCGGTGGAGCTGGTCGGCCAGGGCAGGATGGCCTATGCCGTCAGTACGCTCGGCATCTCTTTCGTCATCATCGTCTTCGCCGAGATCACGCCCAAGGTGATCGGCGCCAGCTATCCCGAGCGCATCGCCCTGCCGCTGGCCTACGTGTTGGGACCCCTGCAGCGGCTGCTCACGCCCGCGATATGGTTCGTCAACCTGTTCTCCCGTCCACTGCTGCGCCTGGTCGGGCTCCGGCCCGGCGAAGCGAGCGAGGCGCCGCGGCTCTCGCCGGAGGAAATCCGCACGCTGGTGCGCGAGTCGTCGGCCTTCATGCCGAGGAAGCACGTCACCATCCTGCTCAACCTGTTCGACCTCACGGACATCACCGTGCAGGACATCATGCTGCCGCGCGCGAGAATCGAGTCGATCCGGCTGGACGACGACATGTCGGTCATCGCGCGCCAGCTCGGCACCAGCTACCACATGCGCCTGCCCGTGTTCCGCGACGCGCGCGGCGACGTGCTCGGCGTGCTGCACCTGCGCAAAGTGCTCGCGCCGCTGCTCGCCGGCACGCTCGACAAGGCACAGATCGAGGCCCTGCTGGTGCCGCCCTACTTCGTGCCGGCGAGCACGCCCGTGTTCACGCAGCTGCAGTACTTCCAGGAGAACGAGGAGCGCATCGCGCTGGTCGTGGACGAGTACGGCGAGCTGATGGGCCTGGTCACCCTCGAGGACATCATCGAGGAGATCATCGGCAAGTTCACGACCTCGTTGCCGTCCGCGCACGCGCTCGCCTGGGGCGAGGACGGCAGCGCGTCGATCGACGGCGCCACCCCCGTGCGCGAGGTAAACCGTGCCCTCGGGCTGGATCTGCCCACGGAAGGGCCGAAGACCATGAACGGCCTGATCCTCGAGCATCTGCGCGACATCCCGGAGGCGGACGTGTCCGTCAAGATCGGCGAGGTGCCGATGGAGATCGTTCACGCCCAGGGCCGGACCGTCAAAACGGTGCGCGTCTTCAGGCCGCACGGGGCTGTGGAGGAGGTCACGGAAAGGGTCTGAAGGGGGCCTTCCGGACGGGTCAAAATGTTTTCAGGTCAGCCGCTTAGACGCGAAACCTGAGGCTTTACAAAACACGCCCCGCAGGGCATCATCGCCGGACTATCCTGCGGCGGCGGGAGCGAGATCGGGGAACGCGCTATGGCAACGGCAGCGGCAAAAGCCGTCGGGCCCAAGGAATTCAACTTCACGTGGGAAGGCCGCGACAAGGGCGGCAAGGTGATCCGCGGCGAGCTGCGCTCGGTGAGCGTGGCGGCGGTCAATGCCACGCTGCGCCGCCAGGGCATCATCGTCCAGAAGGTCAGGAAGCAGAAGGTCGGCAGGGGCGGCAAGGTCACCGAGAAGGACCTTGCGCTCTTCACCCGGCAGCTGGCGACCATGATGAAGGCGGGCGTGCCGCTGCTGCAGTCCTTCGACATCGTCAGCAAGGGCGCTTCCAACCCCGCCGTGATGCGCCTGCTCATCGACATCAAGACCGAGGTGGAAACGGGCGCCGCGCTCGCCGCCGCGTTCCGCAAGCATCCGCTGTACTTCGACGCGCTGTACTGCAACCTGGTCGCCGCGGGCGAGCAGGCGGGCATCCTGGAAACGCTGCTCGAGCGGCTGGCGGTCTACAAGGAAAAGATCCTCGCCATCAAGTCGAAGATCAAGTCGGCGCTGTTCTACCCGATCGCCATCATCGTCGTGGCCTTCATCATCACCGCCGTGATCATGATCTTCGTCATCCCGGCGTTCAAGGAGGTGTTCACCAACTTCGGCGCCGACCTGCCGGCGCCGACCCTGATCGTGATGGCCATCTCCGACTGGTTCGTGGGCAACTGGTACATCATCTTCCCGGTGGTGATCGGCGGCGTGATCGGCTTCCTCGAAGCGTGGAAGCGTTCCGTACCGGTGCAGATCTTCATGGACCGGCTGATGCTGAAGCTCCCCGTGTTCGGCGACCTGGTGCTGAAGTCCACGATCGCGCGCTGGACGCGAACGCTCGCCACCATGTTCGCAGCCGGCGTGCCGCTGGTCGAGGCGCTCGACTCGGTCGGCGGCGCCTCCGGCAATCACGTCTACCTGACCGCCACCAAGCAGATCCAGAAGGAAGTCTCGACCGGCACCTCGCTCACCATGGCGATGCAGAACTCGGGCGTGTTCCCGAACATGGTGCTGCAAATGTGCTCGATTGGCGAGGAGACCGGCGCGCTGGACGCCATGCTCGGCAAGGTGGCGGACTTCTACGAGCAGGAGGTGGACGACGCGGTCGAGGCGCTGTCCTCGCTGATGGAGCCGATGATCATGGTGGTGCTCGGCACGCTCATCGGCGGCATGGTGATCGCCATGTACCTGCCGATCTTCAAGATGGGACAAGTCGTCTAGATGGCGGTCACGAGCTGGCTCGCCCAGCCAGCCGTTCTGCCGTGGGTGGCGCTGGGGCTCGGCCTGTGCGTGGGTTCGTTCCTGAACGTCGTCATCCATCGCCTGCCGAAGATGATGGAACGCGAGTGGCGCGAGCAATGCGCCGAGCTCGCCGGCGCCCCGGCCGCGTCAGCGGCCCAAGGCCGCTACAACCTGTTCGTTCCCGCGTCGGCCTGCCCGGCCTGCGGCCGGCCGGTCCGCGCGCAGGAGAACATCCCCGTCCTCAGCTGGCTCTTCCTGCGCGGCAAGTGCGCCGGCTGCGCCGCGCGCATCTCGGCGCGCTACCCGGTGGTCGAGATCGCCGCCGGCGTGATCGCGGCGTATGCCGCCTGGCGCTTCGGCCCGTCGGCCGCGGCGGCCGGCGCCCTGCTGTTCGGCTGGTCGATGCTCGCGTTGGCGGTGATCGACCTGGACACCCAGCTCCTGCCGGACGACATCACCCTGCCGCTGCTGTGGGCGGGGCTGCTGTTCAACCTCGAGCGCGTCTTCGTGCCGCTGCCCACTGCGGTGATCGGCGCGGTCGCCGGCTACCTGGCCCTGTGGCTCGTTTACTGGGCGTTCAAGCTTGCCACCGGCAAGGAGGGCATGGGCTACGGGGACTTCAAGCTGCTCGCCGCGATCGGCGCCTGGCTCGGCTGGCAGAAGCTGCCACTGGTGATCCTGCTGTCGTCCGTGGTTGGCGCCGCCGTCGGCGTCGCGTTGATCGTATTCGCGCGCCACGGCCGCGAGAAACCCATTCCCTTCGGCCCGTATCTCGCGGCCGCGGGATTCATCGCCCTGTTCTGGGGCGATCACATCACGCGCCGCTGGTTGCCGATCCTCGGCTGATGCCGTTCGTGGTCGGCCTGACCGGCGGCATCGGCAGCGGCAAGAGCGCCGCCGCCGAGGAGTTCGCCCGGCTGGGCGCCGCGGTGGTCGATACCGACGCCATCGCGCACGAGTTGACCGCACCGGGCGGCGCGGCCATCGACGCGGTGCGCCGCGCGCTCGGTGACGAGTACATCGACCACACCGGCGCCATGGACCGCGCCAAGGTGCGCGCCCGCGTGTTCTCCGACCCCGCCGCTCGGGCGCGTCTGGAAGCGGCGCTGCATCCGCGCATCCGCGCCGAGTCCGAGCGCCGCATCGCGGCCGCCTCCGCGCCCTACGTCGTGCACGTGGTGCCGCTGCTGCTCGAGTCGGGCGAGTACCGGCGCCGCGTCGCTCGCGTGCTGGTCGTGGACTGCGCGCCCCAACTGCAGGCGGCGCGCGTCCGGCGCCGCAGCGGCCTCGCGGACGACGAGATCCAGCGCATCATCGCGGCGCAGACGCCGCGCGCCGCGCGTCTCGCGGCGGCCGACGACATCATCGACAACTCCGGCGGGATTGACGCGCTGCACAAGCAGGTCGCCGCCCTGCACGCACGCTACCTCGAGCTGGCGCGCGCCGCGCAATGAATTTGTCATCGCCGCGCAAATCGCCGAGAATCCGCCAAATTTTCGCCGGGCGAGCGTGATCACTTACGAGTACCCGCTCAACGAACGCATCCGGACCCTCCTGCGGCTGGAGGACCTGTTCGAGCGCTCGCGCCATTTCATCGCGCGCACCGACCCGCTCGATCACCACGTGGCGCTGCTCACGCTGTTCGAGATCCTCGAGGTCTCCAGCCGTGCGGACCTGAAGTCGGACCTGCTGCAGGAGCTCGAGCGCCAGAAGCAGGTGCTGCTGTCCTTTCGCAACAACCCGGAAATTTCCGAGGAAGCGCTGGCCAGCGTGCTGCGCGACATCGAGCAGGCGGCGGCAGCGCTGTTCTCCATGACCGGGAAGATCGGCCAGTACATCCGCGACAACGACTGGCTCATGTCCATCAAGCAGCGTACCGGCATTCCCGGAGGCGCGTGCGAGTTCGACCTGCCCTCCTACCACTTCTGGCTGCACCGCCCGGCCGAAGAGCGCATCGGCCAGCTGGCCGCCTGGACCGGGCCGCTCTTTCCGCTGCGGGACGGCTCGGCCATCATTCTGCGCATCCTGCGCGAGTCGGGCAAGCCGCAGCGTCTGCAGGCGCCGCTGGGCACCTACCAGCAGATGCTGGGCGGCAAGACCGCGCAGATGCTGCGCGTGCGCCTCGATCCGGCGGCGAACTGCGTGCCCGAGATCAGCGCCAACAAGTACGTCCTCAACATCCGCTTCCTCACGCAGGCCAGCGACGACGCCAAGCCGCGCGCCGCGGACTGGGACGTCGGTTTCGAGCTGACCTTCTGCAACCTGTAAGGACTGTCCCCTGCCCGCGCTGCGGCGCGCCTGCGGCCTACGGGCCGCAGAACCGCTGGCGTCCGTTCTGCAGCGAGCGCTGCCGCATGATCGACCTGGGGCGCTGGGCGGCCGAAGAATACCGGGTACCGGAAGACAACCGCGCGCCGGACGCGCAGGACCCCCAGGACCCGTAGGCGCGCCGGGGCGGCGCTACTGCGCCGCGGTATCCTGCGCGCGCCGCAGGATCCTCTTCGTGGACGCGCTGTACATCAGCTTCGTGGACGGGCCGTAGAGCGGCAGCGGCTCCTGCCGGCTGCGCAACTGCGGCTCGCGATACCAGAGATTCGCCACGATGTCCTGCGAGTCATCGAACTTGACCGCGGTGCGCAAGCAGTCCCGCAGGCTCCATTCGGCCCGTCCCGCGGACGGGCGGTAGCCGACGAAAGTCACGTGCACGACGCGCGGGCTATCCCTGTCCAGCCTCAACTCCGCGTCCGGATAGTCGGAGATATTGCCGCGCGCGCAGTGCAGCGCAACGACGTCCTGCGCGGCGCTGTGCGGCACGCGCGCGACGCAGGCGAGCAGCCCCAGCGACCAGCAGACAGAGGCGACCAGCAGCCGACGCATGCGGCCAATCTATCGGCCGCTCCCGCCGCAATCCGCAGGCGTTGACAGGAAATTGTCATGCAATGCAAATTCGCTGCAGCCTAGGCGGGCAGCGTGAAGCGGAAGGTCGCGCCCTGTCCTGGCGCCGACTCGGGCGTCAGCCGGCCGCCGTGCCGGCGCACGATGCGCTGCACGATGGCGAGGCCGACACCACTGCCTTCGTATGACGCCGCAGAGGGAAGCCGCTGGAATGCTTCGAACAGCCGCTCGGCGTGCCGCAAGTCGAAGCCGACGCCGTTGTCGCTCACGGCATACTCGATACCGCCGCCGTGGCTTGCGCCCCAGATGCGCACCCGGGGTGCCGGCTGGTCTCGGGAGTACTTCAGCGCGTTGCCGATCAGGTTGCTCCATACCTGTCGCAGCAGCACCGCGTCGCCCAGCACCGACGGCAGATCGCCGACTTCGACGATCCCCTCGAGTGGCGCGCTCGAGCCCAGCTCGCGCAGCACGGAGTCGACCAGCGCGCGCATGTCGATCTGCGTCTTCTCCAGCGGTCCGCGGCCGGCGCGCGCCAGCTGCATCAGCGCGCCGATCATCCCTTCCATGCGTTCCGCGTTCGCCTCGATCTCCCGCACGAACTCCTGCCGCCGCCGGACGCTGGTGCCCGCGCCCGCGTCGCGCAGCAGCTCGGCGAAGCCGGCGATGGCGTTGAGGGGCTGCCGCAAGTCATGCGAGATCGAGTAGTTGAAGCTCTCGAGGTCGCGGTTGGCGTCCTCGAGCTCCGCGGTGCGCTCGCGCACCGTGCGCTCCAGCGATTCGTTCGTGCGCCGCACCAGCCGCTCGGCGCGCGCGCGCTCGATCTCGGCGGCCGCGCGCGCGCCGAAGATCTCGATCATCGACGACCAGAGCTGGGCGCGCTCGATCGGCTTGCGATGCATGACCACCAGCACGCCGATGGCGGTGCCATCGGCGGCGTGCAGGCCGGTGCCAATGTAGCCCTGGACGCCCATCCGCTTGAGGCCCGTATCCCGCGGAAACTGCTCGGCCACGCCGGCCGGGTAGATCACCGTGCCGCGGCGCTCCAGCCCCGTGGCGCACGGCGATCCGGCGACGCTGTACTCGAAGTCCGGCGCATTCGCGCCGTCGGCCACGAAAGCCAGTGTGCGCAGCCGCTCGCGGTCCGGGTAGGTCAGCTTGGCGATGAACGCGAAATCGGCCTCCAGTTCGCGCGCCAGGTGCTCGACGAGCGACTGGAAGAACGCGTCGCCGACCTCTGCTGACACGCCGCGCGCGACGTTCATCAGCATGGACTCGTGGCGCTTGCGCTCAGAGATGTCGCGGGCGATCACCAGGATGTTGCCGTCAGGCATCGGCCCGGCCTGCACCTCGATGGCGCGGCGGCTGCCGTCTTTGCGCGTCAGGTAGCGCTCGACCAGGGTCCACTGCCGCTCGGGGTGGATCGGATTGCGTTCCAGCTCCTCGGGGCTGAACACCGTCGTCACCGACTTGCCCAGCAGCTCCTCGCGCTCGTATCCCATGAAGGCGCAGGCCGCCGGATTGAGATCCACGAACGTCCATTGCGGGGAGAGGATGACGATGCCGTCCATGGCCGTCTTGAACAGGGCGCGGTAGCTGGCATCGGTGTTCTCCCGCTCCCGCTGCATGCGATTGCGCTCGGTGACGTCGTACAGCGAGATTACGAAATGCGGCTCGCTGCCGATGTCGAGCAGCACGCCCGAGAGCAGCGTCTCCACGCGCGCGCCGTCGCGTCGCGCGAACTGCGCCGGCTCCCCGAGGATGCGCTCGCCCGCCAGCGCACGCCGGCGCAGCGTCTCGATCGCCGCGGGGTCCGCCC
>JAOUIL010000156.1 GCA_029883975.1 Betaproteobacteria bacterium | reverse complement strand
CGCACGAGAGCGTCCCGCACGGGAGCTCCGCGGAGCAGAACGTCGAGGTGCGCCGCTGGGGCACGCCGCGCCGGTTCGATTTCGCGCCCAGGGATCACGTGGACGTCGGCGCGCCGCTCGGCCTGGATTTCGAGACCGGCGCCAAGCTCGCCGGCGCGCGCTTCGTCGTCATGAAGGGCGCGGTGGCGCGCCTGCACCGCGCGCTCGCGCAGTTCATGCTCGACGTGCACACACGCGAGCACGGCTACACCGAGGCGTACACGCCCTACATGGTGAGCGGCGCCTGCGCCGACGGCGTCTCCAGCCTCGCCAAGTTCAAAGGGGACCTGTTCAAGCTCGAGGAGCGCGATCTCTACCTCATTCCCACGGCCGAGTATCCGGTGACGAACTTCGTGCGCGAGGAGATCGTGCCGGCCGAGGCCCTGCCGATGAAGTTCGTGTGCCATTCGCCGTGCTTCCGCTCGGAGGCGGGCGCGGCGGGCAAGGACACGCGCGGCATGATCCGCAACCACCAGTTCGACAAGGTGGAGCTGGTGCAGATCGTGCACCCCTCGCAGTCCTGCGCGGGCCACGAGGAGCTCACTGCGCATGCCGAGGCGATCCTGCGCAAGCTCGAGCTGCCCTATCGCGTGGTGACGCTGTGCACGGGCGACATGGGCTTTTCCTCGGCCAAGACCTACGACCTCGAGGTGTGGCTCCCCGGCCAGGACGCCTACCGCGAGATCAGCTCGTGCTCGAACTTCGAAGCCTTCCAGGCGCGGCGCATGCAGGCGCGCTTCAAGGGCGACAAGGGCAAGCCCGAGCCGGTGCACACGCTGAACGGCTCGGGGCTTGCGGTGGGCCGGACGCTGGTGGCGATCCTGGAGAACTTCCAGAACGCCGACGGTTCGGTGACGATCCCGGCGGCGCTGCGCGCGCACATGGGAGGGGTCGAGCAGATCGCCCGGCCCTGACGAAATCGCCTCTGCCGCGGAGAGATGGCACAGTGGTCGATTGCGGCAGACTCGAAATCTGTTGTGCGCGTAAGCGTACCGGGGGTTCGAATCCCCCCTCTCTCCGCCACACTCCTCTTGAACACGCCCGCGGCGGCGAGCTGATCCGCGAGCGCGGCCGCGTGGCGAATCGACGTGCGCGCGAGCCTAGGCGCGCCGCCGGACCCAGACTGCCGTGTCGTGAAACGCGGCGCCGCCGTGCAACGCGCGCGTGGCGTGCCCCCGGCGGAGCACTCGCCGGCGACGTTCTCGCTGCCGCGGCTGGGCGGAGTGCTCAAGGAGATCCTTGCCGAGCTGCTCGAGGGCCGCGGCTTCGTGCTGCTGCGCGGACGGCCCGTGGAGCGCATGTCGCGCGAAGAGCAGGCGATCGCCTACCTCGGCATGGGCTCGTGGCTCGGCAGCTTCCGCTCGCAGAACGCCAAGGGCCATCTGCTCGGCCACGTGAAGGACCTCGGCCTCGATATCCGCGAGCCGCGCGTGCGCTACTACCAGACCAACCGGCGCCTGGAGTACCACACCGACTCGGTGGACATCGTGGGGCTGCTGTGCCTCAAAACGGCGAAGGTGGGCGGCGAGAGCTATCTGGCGAGCTCGATGACAGTCTTCAACCAGGTGCTGGCACGCCGTCCCGACCTCGTGCCGGCGCTGTTCGAGCCGTATCCCACCGACCGCCGCGCAACGCGAGGCGATGGACCTGATCGACACGCTGTGCAACGACCCGCAGGTCCACCTCGCGATGGATTCCCGCCCGGGCGACATCCAGCTGCTGCACAACCACCAGATCCTGCATTCGCGCGGCGACTTCGAGAACTGGCCGGAGCCCGCGCGCCACCGGCACCTGCTGCGCCCGAGGGTCGCGCCGCCCGAGGCGCGGGCGCTGCCGGAGGTGTTCGCGCCGCGCTACGGCGGCGCCACGCCGGGCGCGCGCGGCGGCATCGTCGTGAAGCGCACCACGCTCAGAGTCCCGCTCGAGGCGGAATAGGGGCGCGCGCCTCAGCGCGCGCTGGCGCGCTCGTAGTGCTGCACGATGCGCTCGAGGCTGCGCAAGATGCTCTCGCTAGCGTCCGCCACCACCAGGCTGTAGGAAGCGATGCCCTCGAAGCCGAGCGCGCTGCGAAACCATTCCCACTGCACCGCGACCGCGTACAGCTCGCGGTCGATCTCCGCGGTGTTCTCTGCCGCGCGCATGAGCTGCCCGAGCCCGCTTGCGAACTCGGCTTGTGCCGCCTCCATGTCGGCGGCCAGCCCCGGCACCTCGATCCTCCAGGCGCGCAGCATGTAGAGCTTGGCGAGGCGCTGCGACACCATGCGCTGGCGTCCCGACAGGTTCACCAGCGGTCCGAGGGCGGCACCTGCTTCGATCTCCTGGGTGAAGCGGTGCGCGGCCGCCAGCAGCGCCTCGCTCGCGGCCTGCAGCTGGCGCGCCCGCTCGCGGCTCACGGGGCCGGCGGCCAGCTCCCGCAACTCGGGCCACTGCCGACGCGTTTCCTCATGCGCGGCCCGCGCAGCCGGCGTGCCGGCGCTCGGCGCCAGCTCCGCGAGCTGGCGCTCGAACTGCGCGATCGACTCGGCGAGCAGCGCGCGAGCGCCTTCGGGCGCGACGTCCATGCCGATCTGGCAGTAGAGCTTGACCATGCGCTGGGTGAGCATGCGCTGCCGCCCGGCCTTGTTCACGGCGCCCGCGACATCCTCGGCCGCGTCCAGGGACCCCGGCACAAGCGCGGCGACCGTGAGCGCCAGCAGCGGGCCCGCGAGCGCCCGTCGCCAACCGGAGCGCCGGGCGCTCATTCGACGACGATCCGGCCCTCGACGCCCATGGCGAGGTGATCTTTCACATGGCAGTAGGCGCGGTAGGTCCCCGGGCGCAGCGGCACGAGGTAGACGTCCAGGGATCCGCCGCGCGGCCGCAGCTCGAAGCTGGTGAACACCGGGGCCTTGATCTCGGCCTGCTCGCGCACTTCCACTTTGCGAGTGGCAACCGAGGCGAGGAACTCGGGCGCCACGAAGTAGTGGGGCACGGAGCCGTAGTTGACCAGCGTGAGCCGGTAGGGCTGACCGGCACGCAGGCGCAGTTCCCTCGGCAAGTAGCCGTAGTCGCGAATGGTAATCGTGACGTCCAGCTGCTTCGACCAGTCCGCGGCGCCCATCGCCCCGTTCCCATGCCATTCGCTGGCCGATGCCGGGGCATGCGGCGCCGCCGCGCCGTGGCAGCCGGCGACGAGCACTGCCGCCAGCGCGAGCGCGACCTTCCATCTCACCGCGCCGATTTCCCAAGCCATGCCCGCCTCCTCTCGGAACAGGGAAATTCTAGGCACGCGAACACGCCGGGAGACTTGATCTGGCGCAACTGGCGACAAATTCGTGGCATGCTAAGTGCTTTGCATCCGGCATGGCAGTCCCAAGCGCGTACGCCGTAGCCGGGACCACGGTTTCCGCACCCGCCCCAATTGTCGACCCGGC
>JAOUIL010000080.1 GCA_029883975.1 Betaproteobacteria bacterium | reverse complement strand
CGCGGGTTGGGGATCAGCAGGTTCCTGCCGCCGAGCCGGAAGAACAGCAGCAGGTTCGCGGTGAGCGCGAACACGTGGTAGAGCGGCAGCGCGGTGACCACGGTCTCCTCGCCCTCCTTGAGCAGCGCGCCCGCCCAGGCCATCGTCTGGCGCACGTTGGCCGCCATGTTGGCATGCGTGAGCATGGCGCCCTTCGGCCGGCCGGTGGTGCCGCCCGTGTACTGCAGGAAGGCGACGTGCTCGGGCCGCACCACGGCGTCGAGCGTGTCCGCCGCGCGCGCGTCGTTGAAGGCGATCGCGCCGGGAATTCGCCACGCGGGCACCATGTGCTTCACGTGCTTCACGGCGAAATTGACCGCCCAGCGCTTCGGCGCCGGGAACGCGTCGCCGACCTGCGTGGTGATCACGTGGCGCACGCTGGTGCCGGCGAGCGCGTGCTCCACCGTGTGCGCGAAATTCTCCAGCGCGACGATCGCCGCGGCGCCCGAATCCTCGAGCTGGAACCGCAGCTCCGGCGCGGTGTACAGCGGGTTGACGTTCACCACCGTGAGACCGGCGCGCAGCGCACCGATCAGCGCGATCGGGTACTGCAGCAGGTTGGGCATCATCAGGGCGACGCGCTCGCCCGGCCCGAGGCCGAGCTTGTGGCGCAGGAACGCACCGAACGCGTCCGAGCGCCGCCCGACCTCGCCGTAGGTGAGCGTGACGCCCATGCTGGTGAACGCCGGCCGCGCGGCCCAGCGCGCGCAGCTCTGCTCGAACAGCGCCTTCAGCGTCTCAGGCGGCCGTTGCTTGTCTGCCATGGCGCGCGAGCAGCGCCACCACCTCGTCGTCCTCGACCTGCTCGAAGTGGCGGTAGAACTGCCCCACGGCCATGAAGTCCTCGGGCGTCTCGAGGCACACCACCTCGTCGGCGTAGGGGCGGATCTGCGGCAGGCTTTCGGGCGGCGCGACCGGCACGGCGCATACCAGGCGCTCGGGCTTCCTGGCGCGCACGGAATGCAGCGCGGCGATCATGCTCGCGCCGGTGGCGATGCCGTCGTCCACCACGATGGCGACGCGCCCGGCGGGGTCGGCGGGCGGGCGCGCGGGGGTATAGCGCGCGCGGCGCTTGCGCAACAGTTCCAGCTCCTCGGCGCGCTCGCGCTTGAGGTAGGACTCGTCCGCTCCGGCCTGCGCCGCGTAGCCGGCGACGAAGGTCCAGCCGCTCTCGTCGATGGCGCCGACCGCGAACTCGGGGCTGCCCGGCGCATGCAGCTTCTTCACCAGCACGACGTCCAGCTCCCCGCCCAGGCGCTCGGCGATTTCCGCGCCCATGGCCACCGCGCCACGCGGGATGGCGAGCACCAGCGGCTTGCGACCCTTGTAGGCGGCGAGCGCCTCGGCCAGGCGGCGGCCCGCCTCCAGCCGGTCCTGGAACAGCTTCGTCATGAGGTGATTCTCGCCCCCGAGCGGCGCGGCCCCTTGATCTAGCGCAAGCGCGCACGCTCGAAACCGCGGCCGCTGACGCGCCGCAGCGTGCCGGCGAGCCACGCGGCGTCCGTCGGGCTCGCGCGCTCGAGGCGAAAGCGCCGCAGGCGCATGGGACGCAGCGCGAGCTCGCGCAGCGCGCCGCCCGGCTCGAGCGTGGCGAAGTACATGAGCGTCAGCTCGGGCCGGTAGGACTCGTGTCCCTCGATGCCCTCGTAGTCGTTCAGGAAGTCGCCGCAGCCGTACAGGATCAGGCGCTCGCGGTGGATCTCGAGCGCGCCGGGGTGGTGCGAGGAATGTCCGTGCACCAGGTCGGCGGCGCTCGCGTCGATCAGGCGGTGCGCGAAGGCGCGCTGCTCGCGCTCGACCGCGTAGCCCCAGTTGGGGCCCCAGTGCAGCGAGACGACGGCGAAGTCGCCCGCGCGCTTGCGCGACAGGATGTGCGCGCAGACGCGCTCGGCGCTCGCGCCGGAAACGTCGGGCAGGAAGTTCACGCCGGGCCGCTGCTCGCCCGCGGCCCAGCCGGCGGGCACGCCCGAGCTCTCCAGCCCCCAGGCAAACACCAGCACGCGGCCCTGGCCCGCGACCTCGAGGGTCGCGGGTGCGGCGGCTTCGGCGGCGTCGCGCCCCGCGCCCGCGGTGCGCAGGCCCGCGCCGTGCAGCGTGTCGAGCGTCTCTTCCAGCCCGCGCATGCCCCAGTCGAGCACGTGGTTGTTGGCGAGCACGCAGCAATCGAGGCGCGCGGCCGTCAGGCACGCGGCGTTCGCCGGGCTCATGCGGTAGTTGATGCCCTTGGGGGCGCGCGCGGCGCTCGTCGTCACCGCGGTCTCCAGGTTGACGATGCGCAGGTCCGGCCGCTCCTCCTCGAGGAGCGCGAGCGCCTCGCCCCATACGTACCCGGGCGGCGCGCCGCGCGGGATCGGGCCGTTGGCGCGCTCGGCGAGCGCCACGTAGTCGCGCGCGTCCTTCACCCAGGGCTCGCAGAGCGCCGGGTTGCACGGCGCGCCGAGGATCTGGTCGATGCCGCGGCCGGTCATCACGTCGCCGCACAGGAACAGCTTCACCATGGCGCGTGCTGCCGCGCCCACGCCTTCGCGCGCGCGATGGCGATGCGGATCGCCTGGCCCTCGGGGTGCCCGGACTCGAGCAGCGCGTTGGCGATCTCGATCGCCTTGGCGCGTACGCGCGGCGGCAGGTTCTTCATCGACACGGGGTAGAACGTCTCGCTCCAGGGCATCGGCAAATTACAGCCTCGGGAACAAGCCTGCCCGTTGACCTCCATCAAAGCAGATGGGCGCGCGACACGCGCTGCGCGTCGAGTGGTACATCGTCGCGCTGATCGCGCTCGAGATCGGGCTGACGCTCTACGAGATGTGGGGGCGCTAGGGGCGCCGGCCGAGCAGGATGCCGATCACCTCGATCGCCACGGCGAGCGCCAGCAGCGCCAGCCCGATGCGCGTGTCCGGCGCGACCGCCATCAGCACGGCACCGAAGGCGCCGAGCGCCGCGGCTACGACCCGCCGCGTGACCGGTTCGATCGCCATGCGCGCAGGCTGGCATGACGGGCGCGCGCGGCCTTGATTTCGATCAAGCCGAAGACCCGATTGCAGGTAAGATGTGACCGATGACACAGATCATTCCCGAGACCCCGCCCGAGTTCGACCGCACGCGCATCATCGAGCGACCCGACGGCTACTACTGGCAGGACAAGGACGGCGGGCGCGAGTACGGTCCCTTCGCCACGCTGCTCGAGGCGGTGCAGGACATGGAGCTTGGCGGCGACCGGAACCTCGAGCCCGGCGAGACGCTGGAAGAGGCCGAGAACGAGATCGGCATGTCGGACTACATCGACCCGGACACCGGCGTGCCCGCCGAGGACGGCGTGCCGCGCCTGGAGGACCACTGATCGGCTGGTAGTGCCATGGCGGTGCACAACGCCGACATCGCCGCTGCCTTCGAGGAAATCGCCGACCTGCTCGAGCTCGGCGACGAGAACCCGTTCCGCATCCGCGCCTACCGCAACGCCGCGCGCGTCGTGGGTGGCCTGTCGCTCGACCTAGCGGCGACGCTCGCCGCAGGCAAGGATCTCCCCAAGCTGCCCGGCATCGGCGAGGACCTTGGCGGCAAGATCCACGAGATCGCCGCAACGGGCACCTGCAAGCTGCTGGAAAAGCTGCGCGGCCGCTTTCCCGCGGGCATCACCGATCTGCTGCGCCTTCCCGGCGTGGGCCCGAAGCGCGTGCGCGCGCTGCACGAAGCGAAGATCGATTCCCTCGAAGACCTGCGGCGCGCGGCGCGCGCGGGCAAGCTGCCCAAGCTCCCGGGCTTCGGCGAGAAGACCGCGCAGCGCATCTCGGATGCGGCGCAGGCGCAGCTCGGCGCGACGCGGCGCTTCAAGCTCGCGGTGGCCGCGCAGTACGCCGGGCCGCTCGCCAAGCACGTCGGCGGCGTCGTCGCGGGCAGCTACCGGCGCATGCGCGACACCGTTGGCGACATCGACATCCTCGTCGCCTCCGACGAGCCGGAGAAACCGACAGAGCGCTTCGTCGGCTACCCGGAAGTGCGCGCGGTGCTGGCGCACGGCGCGACGCGCTCGAGCGTGCGCCTGGCGAGCGGCATCCAGGCCGACCTGCGCGTGGTGCCCAAGGAGAGCTACGGCGCGGCGCTGCACTACTTCACCGGCTCGAAGGCGCACAACATCGCCGTGCGCAAGCTCGGCATCGCGCGCGGGCTGAAGATCAACGAGTACGGCGTGTGGCGCGGCGCGAAGCGCATCGCCGGCGAGGCCGAGCAGTCCGTCTACGCCGCGGTGGGGCTACCCTACATCGAGCCCGAGCTGCGCGAGAACCAGGGCGAGCTCGAGGCGGCGCGCGCCGGGAAGCTGCCGCAGCTTCTGACGCTCGCCGACCTGCGCGGCGACCTGCATGCGCATACGAAGGCCACCGATGGGCACGCGAGCGCGCGCGAGATGGCGCTCGCGGCCAAGGCCGCCGGGCTGCAGTACCTCGCCATCACCGACCACTCGCGGCGACTGGCGATGGCGCGCGGGCTGGATGTGCGGCGGCTGGAAAAGCAGATGGCGGAGATCGACGACCTGAACGGCGAGCTCTCCGGCATCACGCTGCTGAAGGGCATCGAGGTGGACATCCTGGAGGATGGCTCGCTCGACCTGCCGGACTCCGTGCTGAAGAAGCTCGACGTCGTGGTCGCCGCGGTGCATGGCGGCTTCAAGCTTTCGCGCGCGCGCCAGACCGCGCGCATTCTCGCCGCGCTCGAAAACCCTTGCGTCCACATCCTCGCGCACCCGACCGGGCGCCTGATCGGCGAGCGCGAGCCCTACGACGTGGACATGCTCGCGGTGGTGCGCGAGGCGAAGGCGCGCGGCGTGGCGCTCGAGCTCAATGCGCATCCCGACCGGCTGGACCTGAACGAAGTCCATTGCCGCATGGCGAAGGACGAGGGCGTGCTGGTGGCGATCGGCTCGGATGCGCACGGCGTGGACGGGTTCGAGGTGCTGCGCTACGGCGTGGGGCAGGCGAGGCGGGGGTGGCTGGAGAAGAAGGATGTGCTGAATACGCGGCCGCTCGCCGAGCTACGGCGCTGGCTGGCGAGCGCGCGGCGATGAAGCGCACGGCTGCATTTGTGTTGCTCTGCATGGCGCTGCAGGGATGCGCGACCCGCCTCGACCGGGCCTCCTATACCGCGCCTGTCGCGGAAGAGGTCCGCCGTTCGGCGCGCACGGTCGCGGTCGTCTCGACGGTTGCGTCCAGTGATCTCGCCGCACCGCGCGTCGACGTGCAGATCGGCCAGGGCGAGAGCGCTACGGCAGGGGCGGCGATTGCTGGAGGGACTGGGCTGTTCGCGGGAGTCGTGGTTTCGGTAGCCGGGGGTCCATTCGGGGTGGCCCTCGCGCCCGTCGTCATCCCCGCGTTTACGCTCGGTGGGATGGCTGGCGGCGCGGCCGTCGGCTGGTCGACCGCGGTTCCCGCGAAGGATGCCGAGGCGGCGAACGCCGCCCTCGCGCGCTCGCGCTTCGACCTGTCGGCCGAGGTCGCGCGGCGAGTTGCATCGCGGCTTCCGTCCGTGGGCAAGACGCCGGCGCCCGCCGACGGAGCGGCACCGCCGGACCTGCGCGTCGAGGTCGCCGTCGACCGGTGGGGGCTTGCCGGTGGCACGGGTGCGGATCCGCTGACCGGTTTCTACGTCGCGGTGTCGTACCGGGTGGTGAATGCCTCGGACAACATGCCGCTGGTCGCAAGGCACTTCGTCGAGGCCGGTCCGCAGCGGCCCGTGTCTGCTTGGACGCGCGACCATGCGGCGCTTCTTTCGCAGGCGGTCGACACTGCGCTCTCGCGCGTCGCCGAGGCGGTCGCGGAAGGCGCTTTCCTGGTGCACGACTTCCGCATCCTGGAAGGCGGGGGCGGAATCGTGCGGGGGGAAGTGTGCGGCCTGATGCCGGTTTCGCCGCGGCCCATCTACCGATTCGGACCATTCGATTTCGCGCCGCCGCGCGTGGACTCTCTCGCGCCCCGTCTGGTGTGGCGCGCGTTCCCCAGCCGGGAAGACATCCAGGAGGACACCGCGCAGATCCTCGCGCGCGTATCCGAGATCCGCTACGACCTGCGCGTCTGGAAGAACGAGCACGCCGGGCCGGGCGAGCTCGTCTACGAGCGCACGGGGTTGGCGCTCGCGGAGAAGAACGGTGCCGTCGGCCACAAGCTCGAGTCGCCGCTTGGCGCCGGGAGCAGTTACCTCTGGTCGGCTCGCGCGCGCTTCCGCCTCGACGGCGAGGAGCGCGTGACGCGGTGGTCGTACGACATGGAGATCGACGTCGGGGCAATTCCGCTGGGCTTCTTCGACAGGCACCCCTGGCTCGGGGGGCCGGTCGTTCCGTACTACCAGCAGAGCTTCGAGCGCCGGCGCGCGTGCGTCGTGGACTCGATCCCGCCGCTGCAGTATTTCGGCTTCCGCACGCCGTAGTGACCAAGACCGTGCGGGCTATCGCGTCCGCCGACGGCAGATCTGGCTGTCATCGAAAGACATTCTGTCTTGCCGAGCTGTGCTATACGGCGGCAATGCTGGTCGGGCTAGGCCTATTTGCGGTAGCAGGGGCTTCCAGGTGACGCGCTTGCCGACCAACAGCGCGTCGTTGACCGACGCGGAACCTCATTCGAAGAAGTGGACACCTCGACCTAACGCTCGTGGAATTTCCAATGGCAGCGCCGGTCACCGGGCACGTTCGACGTCAGCGCGCTGATGGGACACAAGGTGCTCGCGTCTCTGGAGAACCCGTACGGTGACTATTGCGTGGACATCTTCTCGCGCAGCGACGGGTCGTTTGGATTCGAGGAGTTTCGACGAGACCCTGAAGACGGGCGTTGGCGCAGTCTCCACCGATATTCCAGTCAAGTCTTTGCAATGGAACAGGAGGCGCTTGCCCAGGCGAAGGCATGCGTTCCATGGCTAAGACCCGAAGGTGCGTAGAGTGCCGTCCAACAGCCGGTTGTCGAGCGACGCTTGCGCATCGGCGCTGCATTGCGCCTGCTGCCGCGCGCCGAGAGCGGGAGGTCAGTGGGCATGATGGCGCCAGGGTTCGCAGAGCGCTTTGCCAGGGAATGGGTGGCGGCGTGGAATGCACATGATCTGGAGCGCATCCTTTCGCACTACGAGGATGACTTCGAGATGTCCTCGCCCGTCATCGCCAAGTTGGTCGGTGAAGCTTCGGGCACTCTCCGAGGCAAGCCTGCCATTCGCGCCTATTGGGCGAAAGCCCTCGCTGCGGCGCCGGATATGCGGTTTGAACTCGTGCGTGCCCTTGCGGGGATCAACAGCGTTACCGTGTACTACAACGGTCACCGCGGTCATGCGGCCGAGGTATTCCACTTTGCAGCGAGTGGCAAGGTGACCAAGGCATTCGCCCATTACGCGGAGTGGCAACCGTGAGATTGCCCGCCAACGGCGCAGCCCGCCCGGCGGCGCGTCACCGGCGACGTCAGGCTACCTCGGACCCGCGGATGTCTTTGTACTCGACGGAGGCCTCATGAGACTCAACGTGACTGCATTGGCACTGACGGTCGGACTGTTCTGTGGCGCAGCGATGCTTGTCGTCGCCTCGGCAAACCTGATCTGGCCGGGCTATGGGCGCGCGTTTCTCGATCTCGCCGCCTCGGTCTACCCCGGCTACCATCCATCCTCAGGCATCGGTTCGGTAGTCACAGGGACTCTCTATGGGTCCGCGGACGGGGCCATTGGTGGCGCGGTGTTCGGCTGGCTCTACAACTTTCTTGCGCACCGGCGCTCCGGCGCCGCGACGTAACCCCGCGTTCGAGCGGACCGCAAGCAGAACCAGGCGCATGCGCCGATGAGAAGGATGCGGATCGGCAAGGCATTCACGCTGATCGAGCCCGGCCCGGTCGTCCTCGTGACGACGCACGACGGCGTGAAGAGCAACGTCATGACCATCTCCTGGACGATGGTGATGGACTTCACGCCGAGGTTCGCCATGACCACCGGCTCCTGGAACCATTCCTACGCCGCGCTGCGGAAATCCGGGGAATGCGTGATCGCCATCCCGACGGTGGACCTGCTCGACAAGGTGGTCGGGATCGGAACGTGCTCGGGCGCCGACACGGACAAGTTCCGGCGCTTCGGTCTGGCGCCCATGAAGGCGAGGCACGTCAGGGCGCCCCTGATCCGCGAATGCCTGGCAAACATCGAATGCAGGGTCGTCGACATCATCAAGAAGCACGACATCGTCGTACTCGATGGCGTCGCCGCCTGGTTCGATGCTGCGCGCAAGGAGAAGCGCACCCTCCACGCGGTCGGCGACGGTACCTTCGTCGTGGACGGGCGCAAGCTGGATCGAAGGAAGATGATGCGCTCGAAGCTTCCCGACGGCGTGTAGGTCGGCCGGCGCGGCTACGCCTGCCACACCGCATACCCGCGCGCGCGCAGCCGCTGCGCCAGCGTCACTTCGGTGAGCCTCGCCAGCTCGTAGCGCATCGGGTTGAGCCGCGCGTAGAGGCCGGGCAGCAGGCGCACGCCGTACTTCGCGACGAAGGCATTCCCCTTGTGCCCCCGGCGATGGTTGTCGAATCTCCGCTCCACCGGCAGCCCGGTCATCCCCACGTATACGCAGGGCTTCGTGATGTCGTGCCCGGGGTTGGCGTCGCGGAACCGGGCGTGGTTCCAGACGCGCGCGTCCAGCTCGATCACGTAGACGGAGTAATGCGCTTTTCCGGACGACCGCGGGGCCATGTGCTGCCCGCACATTACTCCGCCCCGGCGGCCCGCGAACCGCCCCGCCCGCCCGACGATGGCCGATAATGGGCGGCGGAGCGCCTGGTCGCCGCCCGCCAACTTCCATGGATTCCTATCAGGACTCGCTCGAGGCGCTGAACCGCAACCTGCCGCTGCGCGACAAGCTGATCCAGACGCACCGGGTCATGCAGGCGCAGCTGCCGTTCGTGGCGCGCGTGGCCGTCGCGCTCTACGACCCGAAGACCAACCTGCTCAAGTCCTACCTGCACAGCAGTGGCGAAGACGATCCGCTGTCCCGGTATCACGCCAGCCTGAGCGACGCGCCGTCGCTCGCCGACATCCTCAAGGAAGGCCGCCCGCGCGTGATCAACAACATGCTGACGTTCGACGACGGCCGGCACGAGCACACGCGGCGCATCGGGCGCCAGGGCTACGCGGCAAGCTACACCATGCCGATCTTCAACAACGGCGCATTCGTGGGCTTCGTGTTCTTCAATTCGCGCGAACGCGACGTGTTCACGCAAGCGGCGCTGAACCAGCTCGACGTGTTCGGCCACCTGGTGGCCCTGATGGTGGTCAACGAAATGACCGCCATGCGCACGCTGGTGGCCGCCGTCACCACCACGTCGCATTTCACGCACGTGCGCGACGTGGAAACCGGCAGCCACATCGACCGCATGTCGCGCTACGCGCGGCTGATCGCGCGCGAGCTGGCGCCGCGCCATCGCCTCGACGACGAGTACATCGAGCACGTGTTCATGTACTCGCCGCTGCACGACATCGGCAAGATCGCCATCCCCGACCGCATCTTGCTCAAGCCGGGCCGGCTCGACGCGCAGGAGAGCGAGATCATGCGCGGCCACGCGCGCAAGGGGCGCGAGATCATCGACGAGGTGCTCGCCAATTTCGGCCTCGATGCCCTGCAGCACGTGAACATCCTGCGCAACATCGCCGAGTACCACCACGAGGCCATGAACGGCAAGGGCTATCCCGCCAGCCTCGAGGGCGAGGGCATCCCGCTCGAGGCGCGCATCGTCGCTGTCGCCGACGTATTCGACGCCCTTACGAGCCCGCGCCCCTACAAGGACGCCTGGACCAACGACGAGGCGTTCGCCACGCTCCAGCGGCTGGCGGGGGAGACGCTCGACGGCGAGTGCGTGCAGGCGCTGGTCCGTGGCCGGGAGGAAGTCGAGCGAATCCAGGAGCAGTTCAGCGAGGACCGGATCGGCTGAGGCGAGCTCACTCCGGCAAGACCAGCACCGGCCTCTTCCCCTCCATCCACTCCCTGAGCGCCGCCGTCGTCAGCTCCACCCGCCTCACCAGCCGCCGTTCCGCTCGCACGTCCCCGCCCGGCGGGACCAGCAGCGCCGGCGCGTGGCCCTCGGCGAGCGCCGCCTCCACGGCGCTCGACGGCGAAGCGCGCTCGACGCGAAACGACCACGGCGCCGCCGGACCGAAGATCGCCTGCAGCGCATCCTCGAGCAACCGCGCCTGCGCGCGCATCTGCCGCTCCAGCCCGGCGAGGCTCATGGCCATCGGCAACGCAGAAGCGAGGCCCACCTCGCGCGCGAACGGCAACGACGCGAAGCGCAGCAGCTCGACGTCCTCGATGAACAAGCCGAGAAACTCGGCCTCCAGCTCGCGCGCGAGCCGCGCCGCCGCCTCCGGCCGCGCCGCATGCCCCGGCGCGAAGCAGGCGATGACGCGCCGGATCCTCACTTCTTCTTCGCGCCGCGCCATGGCTTTCTCCCCGCCGACTGCGCGAACGCGCGCGCCTGCTCGGCGAACTCCTCCAGCCGCGCCTCGACGCGCGCGTGGATCTCGGCCGCCGGCACGCCGGTCAGGCGCTCGATGCCTTCGTCCACCGTGCTCACCGGGAATACGGCGAACTGGCCGTCCGCCACCGCCTGCACCGCGTCCTCGCGCAGCATCAGGTGCTTGACGTTCGCCTGCGGAATCAGCACGCCCTGGTCGCCGGTCAGCCCGCGCGCCCTGCACAGGTCGAAGAAGCCCTCGATCTTCTCGTTCACGCCGCCGATCGCCTGGATGTCGCCGTGCTGGTTGACCGAGCCCGTGACGGCGAGCGACTGCTTCACCGGCGCGCCGGCGAGCGCCGAAAGCAGCGCGTACAGCTCGGCGGACGAAGCGCTGTCGCCCTCGATGCCGCCGTAGAGCTGCTCGAACACCAGCGTGGCGGACAGCGACAGCGGCCTGGTCGGCATGTAGCGCCCCGCGAGGTAGCCCGAGAGCACGAGCACGCCCTTGGAGTGAATCGGCCCGCCGAGCTCGGCCTCGCGCTCGATGTCCACCACGCCGCCCGACCCGAGGCGCACGCGCGAGGTGATGCGGTGCGGCGAGCCGAACGCGAAGTCGCCGAGCTGCAGCACCGCGAGGCCGTTTACCTGCGCCACGCGGCTGCCCGCGGTGTCGATCAGCAGCGTGCCGCGCACGATGTGCTCCTGCAGGCGGTTGCGCACTCGGTCGAGGCGCGCGACCTGCGCGTCGATCGCGCGGCGCACGTCCCCGGCGCCGATCGCCGCGCGCCCCGCCTCGCCCGCCCAGTGGTCGGCCTCGCGCAGCAGGTCGACGAGCGCCTGCACGCGCACCGAGAGCTTGTCCGCGTCGCCCGCGTCGCGCGCCTGGTGCTCGATCACGCGCGCCACCGCGGCCGCCTCGAGCGGCCGCAGCTGCTCGCGCTGCGCGCAGCCCGCGATCAGCCGCGCGTACAGCGCGTCGTCCTGCGGCCCGCGCGGCATGTCCTCCTCGAAGTCCACTGCCACCTTGAACAGCTCCGCGAACTCCGGGTCCCAGGCGTGCAGCAGGTAATAGAGCAAGCGCTCGCCGATGAGCACCAGCTTCACGTCGAGCGGGATCGGCTCGGGCTCGAGCGACACGGTGGACAGGATCCCCAGCTCCTGGCCGAGGGTGCGCACGTCGATCGTGCGCGAGCGGAGCGCGCGCTTCAGCGCCTCCCAGGCGTAGGGCTGCACGAGCACCTTGGCGGCGTCCAGCACCAGGTAGCCGCCGTTCGCGCGGTGCAGCGCGCCGGCGCGGATCAGCGTGAAGTCGGTGACCAGCGCGCCCATTTGCGGGATGTGCTCGATGCGGCCGACGAGCGCCGCGTGGCTGGGGTGGTCCTCGCTCACCACCGGCGCGCCGTTGGCGCCGTCGTGCGCGATCAGCACGTTGACCGAGTAGCGGCGGAACGGCCCCTCCATGCCTTCCGGGCGCGGCAGCGGCATGCCGAACAGCGTCGGCGGCTCGCTGCCTTCCTTCGCCTGGCGGAAGGCGGCGGCGTTCTCCAGCGTGTCGGCCTTCACGCGCTCGAGGTAGGCCTGCACGTCGGGCAGCGCCGCGTACGCGGCCTTCAGCTCCTCGATCAGGCTCGCCACCGCGGCGCGCGTCACCTCGCGGTCGAGGCTGCGCATCTTGTCGTGCGCCTCGCGGCGCCACTTCGGCATCAGGTGCAGCAGGTCGCCGAGCTCCTTTTGCAGCGCGTCGATGCGCTGCTCGACGCGCCGCTGCTCCGCCGCCTCCAGCTTGCCGAACTCCTCGGGCTCCATCACGCCGTCGCCCGCCTTGTTGAACGGGCCGAAGCCGAAGCCGCTCGGCGTGCGCACCAGCGCGATGCCATCGGCGCGCGCGCGCGCGCCCAGGTCGTTCAGCGCGTGCTCCTGGCGCTCGGCGAGCTCGGTCTCGATCTCGCGGTGGCGGTTGCGGTACTCGTCGGTCTCGAACGCCGCGGCGATCGCGGCCGACAGGTCCTCGACCAGGCGCGCCATCGCGTCGCGGAAGGCGTTCGCCTGGCCGGCGGGCAGGCGCAGTGCGCGCGGCCGGTGCGGCGCGTCGAAGTTGAAGACGTAGCACCAGTCGGCCGGCGCGGCGCGCCGCGCCGCCTCGGCCTCCAGGCGCGCGCGCACCAGGCTGTGCCGGCCGACGCCCACCGGCCCCATGGCGAAGAGGTGGTAGCCCTCGCGCTGCATGCCCAGGCCGAACGCGAGGGCGTCCTCGGCGCGCGCCTGCCCGGGCACGCCGGCGGGGCCCTGCAGCTCGGCGGTCGTGGCGAAGCCGAGCGCCGCCGGGTCGCACCGGCGCCGCAGGGCGGAAGGGGGAAGGGTCATGGCTTGCGAGTGTGCCGGGCGCGGGGCCGGGTCCGTTGACTTGCGTCAAAGGGCCGGGCGGGGCGCCTCTTTATGGTGTGCCCATGGATCCGCTCAAGAGCCCGCTGCTCACCGACCTGTACCAGCTCACCATGCTGCAGGCGTACTACGCCCAGGGCATGACCGGCACGGCGGTGTTCGAGCTGTTCGTGCGCAAGCTCCCGCCCGGACGGCGCTTCCTCGTCGCCGCGGGACTGGAGCAGGCGCTCGATTTCCTCGAGGGCGCGCGCTTCGGCGCGGAGGAGCTCGACTGGATCGCGCGCTCGGGCCTCTTCGCCCCGGGCTTCGCCGCGCGCCTCGCGGACTGGCGCTTCACGGGCGAGGTGGACGCCATGCCGGAAGGCACGCTCTTCTTTCCCGACGAGCCGATCGTGCGCGTCGCGGCGCCGATGCCCGAGGCGCAGCTCGTCGAGACGCGGCTGCTCAACCTCGTGCACTTCCAGACGGTGGTGGCCTCCAAGGCCGCGCACATCCGGCTCGCGGCGCCGGGCAAGGGGCTGATCGACTTCGGCCTGCGCCGCGCGCACGGCGCCGAAGCCGGCCTGCTCGCGGCGCGCGCCGCCTGGCTCGCCGGCTTCGACGGCAGCGCCACCGCGCTCGCCGCGCCGCGCTTCGGCATCCCGGTGTTCGGCACCATGGCGCACTCCTTCGTGCAGGCGCACGCGAGCGAAGCCGCGGCCTTCGCGCATTTCGCGGCGGCGTTCCCGGAAAATGCGGTGCTGCTGGTGGATACCTACGACACGCTCGAGGGCGCGCGCCGCGCGGCGGCCACGCCGGGGCGGCTGAAGGGCGTGCGCCTCGATAGCGGCGACCTCGACGCGCTGTCGCGCGAGGTGCGCGCCATCCTCGATGCCGCCGGGCATCGCGACGCCATCATCTTCGCCAGCGGCAACCTCGACGAAGAGCGCGTCGCGGCGCTGGTCGCCGCCGGCGCGCCGATCGACAGCTTCGGCATCGGCACGAGCCTCACCACCTCGGCGGACGCGCCCTACCTCGACGCGGTGTACAATCTCGAGGAGTACGCGGGCGTGC